>CAMCTH010000149.1 GCA_945877965.1 Planctomicrobium piriforme
CCGTCGCGGCCCGTTGTGGGTGGAGTTAACGGGAGCGTAAAGCGAAACACCGCCCCGCCGCCGGGGCGATTCTCGGCCGAAACTTGTCCGCCGTGCAATTCGACGATGCCGCGACAGATCGCCAATCCGATGCCGCTCCCCGAACGACCGTGCCCTTCGACCCGATAGAACTTATCAAAAATCTTCCGCTCCTGTTCGGGCGGGATGCCGATCCCGTGATCGGACACACTGACGAGGAGTTTGTCGTCCTCGCGCGACGCCGACAACTCAATCGCACCGCCGGGCGGAGAGAATTTGATCGCATTGTCGAGCAAGTTAATCAAAACTTGTTGGATCAGCAGGCCGTCGATCGGGACCGGCGGCAAATCGTTGGGCAAGCACGTATCCAGCGGATGCTCCGCCAGCGGTCGTTCGAGTCGTCGGAGCGCGACGCCGATCACCTCTTCGATCGGCTGCCATTGACGATCGATCCGAATCGCGCCGGCTTCGAGTCGGGTGAGATCGAGCAAGTTGGCGACCAATTGATTCAATCGCGCCGACTCGTCCCAGATCGAATCGGCCAGATCGCGGCGAGTCGTCGGCTCGAGTCGTTCATCCGCCTCGACCAGCATGCGGGCCGCGCCGGTGATCGTCGCCAGCGGCGTTCGTAAGTCGTGCGAGACGGCGCTGAGCAGCGAATTCCGCAATCGCTCGGTCTCCATCTGCAAACGAACCTGCTCCGCTTCGATCGCCAGGTTGCAGCGCTCGATCGCCCCGGCAATTTGTCCTGCAAAGGCTTCGAGCAGCTGCTGCTGGGTCGTATCGAGCGCGTGTCCCGGCTCCAACGGTCGAACGCCGAGGACGCCGATCGTGCCGCCGGTGATCGATAGCGGCAAGTAAGTCCCTTCGCCGCCGGGAAGCGTCGCGGTGCCGCGACCTGCCGATTCGCCGTGATCGAAGACCCATTGAATCACCCCTTCGTCTTTGGCGGGAGGTTGCGCTTCCGGCGCGAGGTCGATGCTCGTCAACCGTCGGTCCGCGTTGGGGGCGACCAGCCAGACCTCCACGTCGAGAGCGGCCCGCACGATTCTTCGCGCTGCTTGAGCGACCGCCTCTCGCGTCGGCAGCGAGGCGAGTTCCAGGCTTAGTTCCAACAATGCCGCCGTACGACGTTCGCGTCGTCGCGTCGCTTCGGTCTGCGCCCGGACGCGCGCCGTCAGTTCGCTGACGATCAGGCCGGTCAGCAACATCACGAGGAAGGTAAACAGATACTCCGAATCTTGAACGGCGAAGGTGCCGTACGGCGGAACGAAGCAGAGGTCGAACAGTGCAACGCTCAAGAACGATACCAAAATCGACGGTCCGCGTCCGCACGAGAGGGAGACGGCGACGACCCCCGCCAGATAGACCATCACCAAGTTCGTCGCGGCCAAGTAGGGAAAAAGTCCGTAGGCGACGAGCGTGCAACCGGCGGCGACGACGCCGGCCCAGACGTACGGCATCCGCGACGTCGGCGCCGAATCGGTGCGAGCGGCGGCCGCGACGGGCGATTCCGTTTCGTCTCCGCTGATGACGTAGACGTCGATCTCGCCCGAACTACGAATCAGATCGTAAACGTAAGCGCCTCGCAGCCACTCCCGCCAGCGACCGAGCCGGGGCTTGCCGACGATGATCTTCGTGACGTTGTGCTCGTGACCATAGTTGAGAATCGCCTCGGCAAAACCGGGGCCGGCCGTCACGGCGACCGTCGCCCCGAGTTCTTCGGCGAGACGCAGATTCTTTTCGAGCCGCTCGCGATCTTCGGGAGTCGCCGGCGGGCGGCCGTCGACCTCGACGTGCAGCGCAGTCCAGGGGGCTCGCAATCCGGCCGCCATGCGTCGCGTCGAACGAACCAATCGCGCCGAGGTCGGACCTGGGCCGACGCAGACGAGCAGCCGCTCGCCGGTCGGCCAGATCTTGGCGACCGAATGCTCTTGGCGATAGTCGAGGGCTTGCTCGCCGACACGCTCGGCCGTCTTCCGCAACGACAACTCGCGCAAGGCGATGAGGTTCCCCTTGCGAAAGAAATTCTCGATCGCACGTCGGGCCTGGTCCGGAACGTAAACCTTGCCGTCGCGCATTCGTTCGATCAGATCGTTCGGCGCAATGTCGACCAGCTCGACTTCGTCCGCCTCTTCGAATACTCGGTCGGGCACCGTCTCGCGCACCGGCACGGTCGTCACTTGGGTGACGACGTCGTTCAGGCTTTCGAGGTGCTGCACGTTGAGCGTCGTGAAGACGTCGATGCCGGCGGCCAGCAATTGTTCGATGTCCTGCCAGCGCTTGGTATGCGTCGAGCCGGGAGCGTTCGTGTGAGCCAATTCATCGACGAGCAGCAGTTGCGGTCTCCGCGCGAGTGCCCCGTCGAGATCGAATTCGTAGATCGTGCGACCGTGATAATCGACTTCGCGACGCGGCAGCACATCGAGTCCGAGCACCAGCGCCTGCGTGTCGGGGCGCACATGCGGCTCGACGTAGCCGACGACGACGTCGCCCCCTTCTCGCGCCGCTTTCCGGCCGGCCTCGAGCATGGCGTACGTCTTGCCGACGCCGGGAGCCGCGCCAAAAAAGATTTTTAGCTTCCCGCGCCGCTGCTCGGCCTCGTCGGCGGCGACGCGGGCCAGCAATCGGTCGGGGTTCGGTCTGCCGTCGCTCATGCAGGGCTCGTAGGTGTGATCTTCAAGGTTTCATTGTATCCAACGCCAGATTCAGTCGCAGCACCGACACGCGTGCCGCGCCGAATAGTCCCCACGTCGGCCCGATGATCTGCTGCTCGACCAACTTACGGACGGCGGCTTCGTCGAGTCCTCTGGCTTGGGCAACACGCCGAACTTGAAAGAGGGCCGCCGCCGGCGAGATATGCGGGTCGAGGCCGCTCGCGGACGTCGTGACTAAATCGATCGGGATCGCCGTCGTGTTCGTCGGGTCGGCGGCGCGGAGGTGGGTGATGCGTTCTCGCACGGCGTCGGCAAGTGCCGGATTCGTCGTCGCGAGATTCGAGCCGCTGCCGGCCATCGCGTTATAAGGCGACGGACCGGTCGCCGACGGTCGGCCCCAGAAGTAGCGTGGGTCGTCGAACGGTTGGCCGATCAACTCCGAGCCGATCGTGCCGCCCGACGACGTGATTAAACTGCCGCCGGCTTGTTGTGGGAACAAGCCCTGAGCAATGCCCGTGATGAGCAGCGGATAGGCGATGCCCGTCAGAACGCTGAGCAGCACGAACAAGATCGATGCGGTACGAAGTGAACGTAACATGACGCGAGTCCTTTAAGTGAGGTGCAGTGCGACCAGCGCAAGATCGACGAGCTTGATGCCGACGAACGGCACCAGGAGCCCGCCGAGCCCATAGACCAGCAGGTTGTCGCGCAGCGCGACGGCCGCGCCGGTCGAGCGATACTTCACGCCGCGCAGGGCGAGCGGAATGAGCAGCACGATGATGAGCGCATTGAAGATGACGGCCGACATCACGGCGCTCGTCGGCGTGGCGAGCCCCATGATGTTCAACACTTCGAGTTCCGGATACGTCGCGGCAAAGGCGGCCGGGATGACGGCGAAGTATTTCGATACGTCGTTGGCGATGCTGAACGTCGTTAACGAGCCGCGGGTCATGAGCAGTTGCTTGCCGATCTCAACGATCTCGATGAGCTTCGTTGGATTGGAATCGAGATCGACCATGTTGCCGGCCTCTTTGGCGGCTTGCGTCCCGCTGTTCATCGCGACGGCCACATCGGCCTGGGCCAGTGCCGGCGAATCGTTCGTGCCGTCACCGGTCATCGCGACGAGCCGGCCTCCCGCTTGATAGTCGCGAATCATTTTCAACTTGGCCTCGGGCGTCGCTTGGGCCAAGAAATCGTCGACCCCCGCCTCGGCGGCGATAGCGGCCGCCGTCAGAGGATTGTCGCCGGTGATCATGACGGTTTTGATTCCCATCTTCCGCAGCTGCGCGAAGCGTTCGCGAATGCCCCCTTTGACGATGTCCTTCAAGTAGACGACGCCGAGCGGTCGGTTCCCTTCGCTCACGACGAGCGGCGTCCCCCCCTGCTTCGCGATTCGTTCGACCTCCGTACGCAACGTCGCGGGAAAATCACCACCCCGTTCGCGAACATACGTCTCGACGGCCTCGGCCGCCCCTTTGCGGACCTGGCGACCGCCGACGTCGACGCCGCTCATCCGCGTCTGCGCGGTGAACGGAATGAACTCGGCCTGCTGCGCTTGCAAGTCGCGGCCCCGCAGACCGTACTTTTCTTTTGCCAACACGACGATGCTCCGTCCCTCAGGCGTTTCATCCGCCAAAGACGAAAGCTGTGCGGCATCGGCGAGCTGTTCGATCTTCACGCCCGCAGCAGGAATGAACTCGACAGCCTGCCGATTGCCGAGCGTAATCGTGCCGGTTTTATCGAGCAGGAGCACATCGACGTCGCCGGCCGCCTCGACCGCACGCCCCGAGACGGCAATGACGTTCGCTTGAATCATGCGATCCATTCCGGCGATGCCGATCGCCGAGAGCAGCCCGCCGATCGTCGTTGGAATCAAACAGACGAGCAGCGCCACGACGATCGTCAGCGTCACCGGCGCACCGCGTCCGGCAATCGTCGCACTGTACGACGACATCGGGATCAGCGTCGCACAGGCGGCAAGAAAGACGATCGTCATCGCCGCCAACAGGATGTCGAGCGCAATCTCATTCGGCGTCTTCTGACGTTTCGCCCCTTCGACGAGCGAGATCATCCGGTCGAGGAACGAACTCCCCGGATCGGACGACACGCGAACGATCAACCAATCGGAAAGCACGACTGTCCCGCCGGTAACGCTGCTCCGATCGCCGCCGCTTTCGCGAATGACCGGAGCGCTTTCGCCGGTGATCGCGCTTTCGTTGACGGTCGCGATCCCTTCGATCACTTCGCCGTCGGCGGGAATCGTGTCGCCGGCTTCCACGAGCACCAAGTCTCCTTGTCGCAACTTCGAGGCGTCGACCGACTGAGTGACGGCGTCGCGACGGGGTTCGCGCAACTGCTTGGCCGTCACGTCGCGCCGCGATTGCCGCAGCGAGTCGGCCTGCGCCTTGCCACGTCCCTCGGCCATCGCTTCGGCGAAGTTCGCAAACAGCACCGTAAACCAGAGCCAGGCGGCAATACCGCCGACGAAGGCCGGGGATTCACCGCCGCTCGTGGAGTTAGGCCCCAGCAGCGATTGGCCGAACAGGATCGTCGTCAGAATGCTGCCGACGAAGACCGTGAACATGACGGGATTGCGCAGCTGATGCCGCGGCGAGAGCTTGGCGAACGAATCGCGCACGGCACGGCGCACAATCGGCGGATCGAACAGCGGACGCGTTTGGTTAGTCGACATGGTTCGTATCTTTCAAGAAACCGTTATTTCGCGATGAGTTGTAAATGCTCGACGATCGGGCCGAGCGCCAGGGCGGGGACGAACGTCAGTGCACCGACGAGCAGCACCATCGCGGCCGTCAGGCCGATGAAGAGCGGTGTATGCGTCGGCAACGTGCCCGCCCCCGCGGGAGTCGTTTGCTTCCGAGCCAGCGACCCGGCGATCGCCAGTACCGGCACGATCAGCCAGTAGCGCGAGATGAGCATCGCCGCCCCGAGCAGCGAGTTGTAGAAGACGTTGTTCACGCCAAGACCGGCGAAAGCACTGCCGTTGTTGTTGCCGGCCGATGACAAGGCGTATAGGACTTGCGAGAAGCCGTGCGGCCCAGGGTTCGAGACCGTCGCGCGCCCGGCGTCGACGGCGACGGCCAGCGCCGTCCCCCCGAGAACGACGAGCGGTGGGATCAGAATCACCAGTGCCGCCAGCTTCATTTCGTACGATTCGATCTTCTTGCCGAGATACTCCGGCGTGCGCCCGACCATCAGTCCGGCGATAAAGACGGCGAGCAACGCAAAGATCAGCAGGCCGTAAAGCCCCGAACCGACGCCGCCGAAGATCACCTCGCCGAGTTGCATCAGCCACATCGGAACCAACCCGCCGAGCGGCGTGAACGAGTCGTGCATCGCGTTGACCGAGCCGTTCGAGGCGGCGGTCGTCACGGCGGCCCATAAGGCCGAAGCCGCGATGCCGTGTCGAACCTCTTTCCCTTCCATGTTGCCGCCGCTCTGCTGCGACGAGGCCGTTTGATCGACGCCCAGTTCGGCCAGGCGCGGATTGCCGTTTTGTTCGGCCGCGATGCACAGGCCGACGAGCGGCACGAACACCAGCAGCATCGTCGCCAGCAACGCCCAACCTTGGCGCACGTCGCCGACCAATTTGCCGTAGGTGTAACAAAAGGCCGCAGGAATCAGCAGGATCGCAAGAACTTGCAGGAAGTTACTTAGCGGTGTGGCGTTCTCCAGCGGGTGCGCGGAGTTCACGCCGAAGAAGCCGCCGCCGTTCGTGCCGAGTTGCTTGATGGCAATCTGCGATGCGGCCGGCCCCAGCGGAATGGTTTGTGTTGCGACGGCACTGCCCGTAGCATCGGTCGTCGGATCGAGCAGCGTCGTTTCTACAGCCGGGCCGAATGTTTGCACGACCCCCTGCGAGACGAGCAGTAACGCGAGGACGATCGACAGCGGCAGCAAGATGTACAGCGTGCTGCGGACGAGATCGACCCAAAAGTTGCCGATCGTTTCAACGCGCCGTCGGACCAATCCCCGAGCCAGCGCGGCAAGCACCGCCATGCCGGTCGCCGCGGAGAGAAAGTTCTGCACCGTCAGGCCGAGCATCTGCGTCAGATAGCTGAGCGTCGACTCGCCGCTGTAGGCTTGCCAGTTGGTATTCGTCGCGAAGCTGACGGCCGTGTTGAATGCCAGATCGGCCGTCGTGTCGCCGAGTTGTTGCGGATTTAACGGCAACAGCGATTGAAAGCGTTGCAATCCAAACACGACGAGTACGCCGAGCAGATTGAACAGCAGCAACCCCACGGTGTACTGCTTCCACGTCATCTCCTCGTCTTGACGCACTCCGGCGAGACGATAGAGCCCACGCTCGACCGGCCCGAGCACTCGGTTCAGGCCGCATGGCTTGCCTTCGTACACCAGGGCCATGTAATGGCCGAGCGGTTTGACAAGCGCCAACAGCACGGCGAAAAAAAGTCCGACTTCGATCCAAGCGGCGTTCATGAGAAGCGCTCCGGGAAGAGCAAGGCATAAGTTAGGTACACAAACAGCCCGCATGCCGTCAGCAACGCGAGCCAATCAACGACGTTCATCGGTTTAACTCCGTAAGTGATCGCAGCCCGCAGCGAGTCCGCCGCTAAGCAAGAAAAAGCCGACGATCACGGCCAAGAAGATCCAGTCCACGGTTCACCTCGCAATTCAGTACTCGACGTCGCTGAGACGTAAGTCTCTCAGTGAGCGGCGTCACTTAGTGCCATCGACTGAATGGTAGCGAGTCGCGCGCAAAATGGGGGTAAGGACCGAACAGCCGCGTGTAAAGAAGGCGCAAAGACTCGTCAGCCCATCGCTGCGTTCACTCTGGGAAGCCTTCGGCGGTTCAAGTTGGAGTTCGCGGCTTCGGGGGTTAAGATCAAGGGCCTTGGCGAACATCGCGCTCGCTGATTCTTGACGTCGTCGGAGAACCGGTCATGAACCCGAACGAATCCTCCCCTTCTCGTCGTCGTTTCCTCGGAGCGACGGCGCTGGGGGCTGTGACTGTGCCGCAATGGGTCGCCGCCGGCGAAACGGCCTCGTCGCCGAAAGTCGGGCCGAACGAATTCGCCGAGCCGCAATTGAATCTGCCGCTCGTCCGCGATGCCGACGTGATCGTTTGCGGCGCAGGGCCCGCCGGTGTGACCGCCGCCATCACCGCCGCCCGCGCGGGAGCGAAGGTCCGCTTGTTTGAGTGGCGCGGATGCTTGGGGGGCGTTTGGACCGCCGGTTTGTTGGGTTACTTGCTCGACTTCGACAAGACGGGCTTCGCCCAAGAATTGACGCAGAGGTTGTCTGATCGCGGCATGCGCAACGGTACGAGCGTCAAGAGCATCAGCTATCAGCCCGAGGGGATGAAGCTGCTCTTGGAAGAGATGTGCCTCGAGGCCGGCGTGAAGTTTCAGTTCCATACCCGCGCGGCCGCGGCGTATCGCGAAGGTCGCCGCCTGACGACGGTCGTGACCGAGTCGAAGTCGGGCCGACAAGCGTGGCAAGCGCCGATCTTCGTCGACACGACGGGGGACGGCGATCTTGGTGCGTTGGCGGGCTGTGCCTTCGAAATCGGCGAGTCGGCCGATTGCCCGTGCCAGCCGATGTCGCTCAATGCGCTGCTCGTCTGCAAGGACGTCGCCGCGCTGGAGCCGTTCCTCCACGGTTCCGACCCGTCGAAGAAAGACGGCGCGGCGAAGAACACGCTGCTAGCCGAGATACAAAAGACCGGCCACTTCCCGTCGTACAGCAAGCCGACCATCTGGCAAGTCCGCGACAATTTGTTGCTGGTTATGATGAACCATGAGTATGGCGTGAAGCCGTTCGACGCCGCCGAAGTGACGGCCGCCACGGTTCGGGCGCGGAGCGAAATGAACAAGATCGTCGACGGGTTGCGGAATCTCGGCGGGCCGTGGGAAGGTCTTGAACTCGCGGCGACGGCCGAGCAGATCGGCGTCCGCGACGGTCGCCGCCTCGCCGGACGTTACACGGTGACGAAAGACGATCTCGTCCGCGGTGCACGGTTCGACGATGCCGTGACCCGGCCGACGTTTCCGGTCGATATCCATGCCTTGAGCGCCGAGATCAACAAGACCGCCGCTTACACGAGCGCGGGGATCAAGGTCGTGCCGTACGACATTCCGCTGCGCGCGCTGATCGCCAAGGACGTCGACGGTCTGCTAATGGCGGGCCGTTGCATCAGCGGCGACTTCATCGCACATGCGAGTTATCGCGTGACGGGGAACGCCGTGGCGATGGGCGAAGCGGCCGGGGCGGTTGCCGCGATTGCCGCGAAGAGCAAACGCCTGCCGCACGAAGTCGCGTGGAGCGAAGGGGCCGCGACGATCGCGAAGATTCACGAAGGTCGCCGCTGATTTTCCTTCTCCCACCGGGAGAAGGTGGCCGGAGGCCGGATGAGGGAGGTCGCGCAGCTCATACGAAGATTGTGAAGATCGCGACCAATGTGTGCTGCGTTCCCTCACCCGGTCGCTGCCGCGCCCGACCTCTCCCGGCGGGAGAGGTGATTTATTTCCCCTTCAATTCCGCCGTGTG
>CAMCTH010000150.1 GCA_945877965.1 Planctomicrobium piriforme
AAGAGCGATACCCGATCCCCTCGCAGCGTAACGTCATTAACTTTCTGACGTTCGACGACAAGAATTTCAACTCGGTCGTCAACTGCCTGCGTGCCGCCCGCGAAAATGCTCGTTCGGTGCGCGACATCATCGGCTCCGGCATTTGGGAAGAGATCAACAAGTTCTATCTCTACGTTCGCAACGCATCCGGCAACACACGACTGCTCGAAGAGCCGCATGAATTCTTCAATCAGGTCAAGCGCAGCAGCCAACTCATCGTCGGTCTAATGGACGCGGTCCTCTCGCGCGACGAGGCGTGGCATTTCTCCTGCGTCGGCCGA
This sequence comes from Planctomicrobium piriforme, assembly GCA_945877965.1. Lineage (GTDB taxonomy): Bacteria > Planctomycetota > Planctomycetia > Pirellulales > PNKZ01 > CAMCTH01. The sequence goes on from CAMCTH010000150.1 coordinate 321, forward strand.
TTGATCGAGCGGGCCGACAAGACCTCGCGGATTCTCGACGTCAAATACTACATTCTGTTGCCGCAAGCCTCGGACGTCGGCACGCCGCTCGATTCGATCCAATGGGGCGCCCTGCTCAAGAGCGCCGGTGCTCTCGAAATGTATCGCAAGAGCCGCGGTCGGATCACGCCGACCGAGGTCGTCGATTTCCTGTTGCTCGACTCGCGCTTTCCGCGGGCCATTCGCTTTTGCTTGGCTGGCGCCGAAGAATCGTTGCGGGCGATCACCGGGACGGCGCATTCCATGTTCCGTAACGAGGCCGAACGGTTGCTCGGTCAGCTCTCGGCCGAACTCGATTACGCGCGGGTCGACGAGATTATCAAGCTCGGCCTGCACCAATTCCTGGACGAGTTCCAGACGAAGCTCAACGCCGTCGGTGCCGCGATCACCGAGTCGTTCTTCGAGCAAAAAGCCGTCACCGCCAACGGTCACGCGAGCTAGTCTTCACTTGGCTGCGCATAGCAGCGAGCCCGGCTCGCGTTCGTGCCGTCTTGCGGCTCTGACTTGAAATCGTCGTTTCTTGCGACGACAATCGGCCTCCGTCACGCCCCGCTCGGCCGTCTTCACGGAGTCTGCTTCGATGCCGCTACGCCCCGCCTTCGTTCTTGCGCTCTCGTCGGTCCTCTGTTACGCAACCGCGTCGCTCGCGGCGACTCCGCCGGAGCAAGTCGTGTTGTGGCCGAAAGGGGCTCCCGGCGTGACGGGCTCCGAGCCGGCCGAAGGGATCCAACCGATGAAGGAAGGGGACCCGACGATCCGCGTGATGAACGTGACTCGGCCGATCCTCGAAATCTATCGTCCTGCCAAAGACAAGGACTGCGGGGCGGCGATCGTCATTTGTCCCGGCGGCGGCTATCGGATTCTGGCTTACAACAAAGAGGGAACCGAAGTAGCCGAATGGTTCGCCAAGCTCGGCGTCACCGGCATCGTGCTCAAGTATCGCGTGCCGTACGCAGATAAGGAGTCGCCCGAGTTCGCCCCGCTGCAAGACGTGCAACGCGCCATCGGCCTGGTTCGCAGTCGTGCGACGGAACTCGGCCTCGATCCGCAGAAGATCGGCGTCATGGGCTTTTCCGCCGGCGGACATTTGGCGGCGTTGGTGAGCAGCAACTTTGTCGAGCGTACTTATGCGGCCGTCGACGAAGCCGACCGCGTGAGTTGCCGTCCCGATTTCTCGCTGCTCATCTATCCGGCCTACCTCGTCGACAAGCAAAATCAGATGTTCTCGCGGCTGAAAGTGACGAAGGAAACGCCGCCGACGTTTTTGGCGATGACGCAAGACGACGGCGTCCGCGTGGAGTGCGGCCTGCTGTACTATCTCGCGGCGCATCAAGCCGGCGTCAAAATGGAAATGCACCTCTATCCGACCGGCGGCCACGGCTACGGCCTGCGACCAACGGGAAACGTCGTCGCCACCTGGCCCGACCGCGCCGCAGATTGGCTCCGCGCGATGGGCATCGTGCCGCGCTAGGTTCTAATTCCCGAGCTTGCTGAACAAGGCTACAAGCGGAAGCAAGGCGGCAATGAGCCCGTAAATGGATGCTGCCGTGAAGCATATGATCATGTTCAGACTCGCAATCCTCGCTTGCGAGCGGAAGCCGTGAGCGTAGCAGGCTCCGATTCCAACTAAGACGGCTACATACCCTCGCAGCAGCCAGATGAGATAGCGATACAGGAACTCTCTGATGTGGAATATAACGAGGGTGAATCCCGGTAGTTCGGCATCAAAGTCGCTATAAATCTTCTCGGCTTTCTTCGCGCCGTAGAGATACACGGTTAGAAATATTGCCATCACAACGCACTGCCAAATGCAAGTGCGTGCGATCCAGCGTACATTTTGTCGGCGCTGCTCAACGGAAGTAGTTTCGATCGAATTCATTTTCGCACTTTTGTCAGTATTTTGACGTCAGCGATCCGCGCATTGCTTTTGGTTCTGAGAGCGCGAATTGTTCTCGATGTTGTCGCGATCGATGCTCGTCGCCGCATCAGCCGAGCGTGAACTCCGGCAATCGCACGATCTCGCCTCCCTTGAGGGCCGACTCGTGGGCGCAGATGCCGACGCACGTCCAGTTGGCGGCGATCGTCGCGTTCGGCCAGGGGTCGCGATTTTCGGTCAGCGCGCTGATCATCTCGTGCACCATGTGCGGATGCGAGCCGCCGTGGCCGCCCCCTTGGATGAACGACAGATGCTCCGCGTCTTGAATGTGCGCGGGCTGCGTGAAGCGACGGATCGGTTCGGGGAGCCGATGCGCGAAATCCGGGACGGTCACCTTCTCAGGAATCTCCGGCTCGGGCTTCTTGGCCGTGTGAATGATGTGCGGCTCGTGCTCGACGAGCGTCCACTCGAAGCTCCGCTTCGTGCCGTAGACGTCGAAGCTCTCGCGATACTGTCGGGCGACGTCGTACAAGAACCGCCAGATGTGCGCCGTGACGTCGGAATCCTTCACCTTGATGTGACACGACTCGACGGCGAACTTGTTGCCCGACTTTTGCGCGATGTCGTCGCGCACCCGACCGGAGCCGAAGCAACTGACGTACTCGGCCCGGCCGTCGAGCAAGCCCAAGCAAGGACTGACGACGTGCGTGGCGTAGTGCATCGGAATCATCCGCTCCCAATAGTCGGGCCAGCCGTCCATGTCTTGCGGATGCGAGGCCGCCAGATGCTGAATCATGCCGAGTTCTCCCTGCTTGTACATCTCTTGAATGAACAGGAACTCGCGGCTGTAGACGACCGTCTCGGCCATCATGTACTTCAGCCCAGTCTGCTGGACGAGTTCGACGATCTGCCGGCAATCTTCGACGTTCGTCGCCATCGGCACCGTACACATCACATGCTTGCCGGCCTTCAGTGCGGCGATCGACATCGACGCATGATCGGGAATCGGCGAGTTGATATGCACGAAGTCGACCGACGGATCTTTGAGCAGGTCGGCGTAGCTCGTGTAACGCCGGTCGATGCCGAAGCGATTGCCGACTTCGTTCAGCTTGGCTTCGTTCCGCTGACAGATCGCGGCGACGTTCGCTTGCGGATGGGCTTGATAGATCGGAATGAATTCGGCCCCGAAACCGAGACCGACGAGGCCGACGTTGATGGGCTTGGACATGATATGGGTTCTCTACGAATGCTTAGCGGGCGATGAATTGTCGTAAGTACGCGCCGCTTTGGCGGAGCGAGAGTTTGCGGAGCTCGAGCGTCTTCTCGAAAGCGCGGTCTTCGACTTCGATGCAAACGGGGCCGGCGTAGCCGACGTCGCCCAGCACCGCGGCGAATTTGCCCCAATCGACGTCGCCGAGGCCCGGCAGTTTCGGAGTGTGATACTCCGAGGGGTGCGCGAGGATGCCGACTTCGTCGAGCCGTTCGCGATCGATCCGGACGTCTTTGGCATGCAAATGGAACAGCTTGCCCGCAAACTCGCGGAGCGGGCGGAGATAGTCCATTTGCTGCCATACAAAGTGCGACGGATCGAAGTTCAAGCCGAAGTGCTTGCTATCGATCTCTTCGAACATTCGCCGCCAGATCGACGGCGATACGGCCAGATTCTTGCCGCCGGGCCATTCGTCGCGGGTGAACAACATCGGGCAGTTTTCGATGCCGATGCGAACCCCTTCTTTTTCAGCGAGCTGAACGAGCGGCGTCCAAACGGCGCGGAAGCGAGGCCAGTTCTCATCGATCGACTTCAGTGGATCGCGACCGACGAACGTGTTCACCCGGTCGATGCCGAGTTGGGCCGCCGCGCGGATGACGGCTTCCAAATGGCGAGCGTAGACGGCCCCTTCGGCCTCGTTGGCGCAGAGCGGGTTCGGATAGTAACCGAGACCGCTGATCGCGACGCCAGTCGATTCGCAGAGCTTCGTCGTGCGAGCGACGGCTGCGGCGTCGAGCGCCGTGACGTCGAGATGCGTGACGCCGGCGTAACGGCGTTCGGCCTTGCCGATCGGCCAGCACATCACCTCGACGCAATCGAAGTTCGTTTGGGCTGCGTAGGCGAGTACGTCTTCCAACGAGAGTTCGGGAAAAATCGCACTGACGAAACCAAGTTGCACGCGATCAGCTCCTGACGAAAAACGGCGGGGTGCGGACGAGGCGAGAGCGCGTGATTGTGGCCGACGCGCCGAGCCGAGTCAAACGTCTCGCGTACGTCAGAGGGACGTCGACGTCGGCGGAGCTGCGTTGCCGACGTCGTTGTTGCGGCGCAACCGTCGTCGTCCGTACCAACCGACGGCGAGTGAGCCGAGTCCGGCGAGGAGCATGCTGCCAGGTTCGGGAACGGCGGAGTAGTAAATGTAAAGACCGAAGCCTTGGCCGTTGAAATTGCCTGCCACAACGTTGAAGGTCCCCTGCCCCACGGAACTCGACGGACGCGCGTAGGGGTTGCCGTTCGGCGAGCCGGGTTCGTAAAACACGCCTGCGCCGGCCGTGTCGTCGATCACCCAAAAGCGGTTCGACAGCGAACCAGGATTCGCATCGGCGACGTCGATTTTGTCAATGGCGGTCAGGCCGATCATTTTCCAGTAGTACTCTTGAATGCTACCGGAAGTGCCGGGGGCGGCATTGAAATTGTTCGCACCGTGACCGTTGTTCAGGAGATCCCAAGAGTCGATGAAGACCTTGATTTGATTCGCAGGATTCAGGTTGTTCGCGCCGACGAGATGCAGCATCCCGGCGCCGAGGTCGACGTAATCCCAATCCGTTCCGGGCGTACTCCCCGAGGCGTTGCGAAACTCGAACTCGATGATCGAGCCGGCGTTCAACGTCAGCGAGGGTCCGCCGGCGTTGTCGCCGGCGATCGTCAAAGAGCCGACGCTGTTGCCGACCGAGAGCGTGCCGCCGTTCTGCAACACGATCGCTCCGACCGAGCCGTTGCCGTGCAGCACGCCGCCGGTCTGGACGTCGACGAGTCCCCGGACGTCGCCGTTCGCGACGAACGTGGCGTTGTTGACGGTGACTGTGCCGGAAAGGGTTGCGGCGTTGCCGACGATGAGGCTGCCGGCGTCGACGGTGGTTGGGCCGTTGAACGTGTTGTTGCCCAAGAGGGTCGTCGTCCCGCTGCCGAGCTTTTGCAGCGTGCCGTTGCCGGAGATGATGCCGTTGATCGCCTGGTTGCCGCTGCTCGGGTTGAAGATCAGCCCGCCGCTGACGGTGACGTTCGTCGAGGCGAATGCGCCGCGGAGTTCTAAGCTGCCGGCCGCGACGGTCGTCGGGCCGGTGTAGCTGTTTTCGTCGGCGAGAATCAGCGCGCCGGCGCCGAGCTTGTTGAGCGTCGCGGTGCCGGTGATCGGTCCGCCGGTGAAGATGTAGGTGTTGCCGAGGTTGTTGTTGACCGTGACGTCCCCCGGCGCGACGCTGCCGACGATCGCGACGGTGCTCGTGCCGGCCGAGTCGTTAAACGTGACGGCATCGCCGTTGGTGTAGGTCGCGCTCCCTTGATAGTTGCTCGAACCCCACGTGCCGCTGCCGCCGGACCACGTCAGATCCTGCGACCCGCCGCTGCCGCTCGACGCGGTGACGAGCAGTTGCAAGACGCCCGCGTTGTCGGCCAGCGTGAGGCTGTAGTTGCTGAACAAGGCTGGGGCGGACAAGAAACTGAAGCCGCCGATCGCGCCGGTGTAGCCCGAGATCAAGTCGTAGGTGCCGAGGCCGAACGTACCGAGATTGCTGAAGTTGAAGCTGGTCGTCGCCGTGACGTTGAACGCGCCGCCGCTGAGGACGAGCCGGTCGCTGTTGCCGAGCCCAATCGTGCCGAGATCGAAGTTGAGCGAGCCGCCGGACAAGATCAAGCCGCCGAGCGTCAACGTCCCCGCGCCGCTGCCGCCAGGAGCGATCGCGCCGCTGGAGGTGACCACCCCGCCGATCGTGCCGCTCCCTAACAATGTCGCTCCGTTTGTGATAGCGACGGCCGTGTTGCCGAGCGTCCCCGCAACGTTGAGCGAGCCGGCCTGCACGAGCGTCGCGCCGGTGTAGCCCGCCGAACCGCTGATCACGACCGTGCCGTCGTCGACCTTCGCGAGGCCCGCAGTCGAAGTCATGCCCGTCAACGGCCCACTAAAGACGACCGTCCCGCCGGACGTCGCCGTCAGATTCAACGTTTGCGAGAACGTGATGTTGCCCGAGAACGTGGAGGTCACCGCCGTCGCACCGCCCAGCGCAACCGTCGAACCGGTTGGGCCTGCTACGACATTAAAACTGCGGCTGATATTCAGTGCGGCATTCGTCAGAACCGCAGCATTGTTCGTGGCCGTCAGGGCGTTCAGCGTGACGGCCGTCGTACCGGAGCCGAAGGCGTTGGCATGGCCGACGAGGACCGTGCCGTTTTGCACCGTCGTGGTTCCGCCAAAGGCATTGCTGCCGGTAAGCATCAACGTGCCGCTGCCGTTGACGACGAGATTGCCGGCTACGGTTGCCGTCGGCGAGCCTCCGTCGATCTGCTTGATCACGCTCGAGCCGGTCCCGCCGATCGTGACGGTACGCGTCGTGGCCCCCTCCGAGAGCTGCAGGCGATTGAGCGTTAGCGTCTTGCCCGGGCTCATGCTCAGTAAGAGCGAGTGATCGTTGTTTGAGTTCACCACCGACCCGGAGAGGGTGAGATCGGAGCTACCGGAGATGACGACGGCATAGGTGCCGTTGTTACTGACGTTGATGTTCTGCGGAATGGCGTAGCCGCCGACCGGCGCGTTGCCGTCGGTTCGCAGCGTGGCGATCGTCGTCGAGCTAAACGCGGCGTTGACGGAGAATAGCAACGTGTTGATCGAGCCGAGGGCTGCGTCGTCGCCGATCTCCAAAGTGCCGCGATACATCCACATGGTCGTGCTCGTCAGGCCGGGACTGGGGTTCGGCAAGTACAACGTGCCGTCGCCGTACTTGAGCATGCCCGACGCGCCGGATTTGATAATCGGGGCTTCGATGGTGAGGTCGTATTCGGCGTTCGGATTATCGTTGATCTGAAACCAACTATGCGTCGTCGTGGAGTTCGAAATGAACGTCAGCAGCGACAGATTGCCTGCTCCGGTAATGACCGCGCCGGAGGTTCCTGTGCCGTCGTAGACGATCTGCTTCGTGGAACCGGAAGCGTGGTAGCCGTTGTAGGTGATCGTGAGGGTCCGTCCGCTCGAAAGGTTGATTACGGAGCCGCCGCCGAGCGTGAGCGACTGCACCAGCGCGTCGGCGGTGAGAACATTCAGCGAACCGTTGCCGAGGTCGACGTTCGTGAGCGTCGTCGTAGCCGCATGGATATTGATCACGCCGCCGTTGGTGACGTTGACTTGTGGCACGGACCGTGAGACGGCGTCGTTGAAGCTAAGGGTGCCGCCGGCGAGAGTGATGCCGCCGGTCGGCGATAGGGCGGCGCCGTTCACTCGCAGCGTTGCTCCGGCCGAGACCGTCGTTCCGCCCGTGTAAGTGTTCGCGCCGTTGAGCGAAACCGTGCCGCTGAGAATGCCGACGCCGCCGGTTCCGCCGATGGCGCCGGCGAACGTGAAGGCGTCGCTGCGATTGAAAGCCAGTTGCGCTCCCGCCAAAGTCCAAACCGGTCCTGCAATGCTGCCGGAGGTGCCGCCGTTGCCAATGATGAGCCGACCGCCGACAACCGTCGTGTATCCGGTGTACGAGTTGCCGGCCGTGAGTCGCAGCGTCCCGGGGCCCGTTTTGTTGAGCGAGCCTGCGGACGCCGTCGGGCTAGAGAGAGTGCCGCTGATCACGGCATCGACGTCGGCCGACCCGTCGAAGACCCGAATGCCGCGAACCTGATCATTCAGGCTGACGGGATTCTCCAGCGTGACGGTCGCCGACGAGTACTTCGAGCCCAAATGGAACTCGTGCGTGGAGGGGACGAAGCCGCCGGAGTTCCACGTCAGCAGTGAAGTGGGGTTGTTGTTGAGTCGCAATGTTAGATCGGCAGTGCCGGCCGCGAATCCGCCTCCTGCGCCGGCCCAGGTGATTTGTCCGTTGCCGCTTCCAAGCGACGCGGTGAGCGTGCCGCTCGCTTCCAGCACCGCCTGAACGCCGCCACCGACCGTCATGAACGCGACGTTGCCGCTGCCGAGATTGGCGGCGTAGTCCGTCACGCGGAGGGCCCCTTCGGTGATCGTGGTGCCGCCGTTGAAGGTGTTCGAGCCGGCCACGAGCCAGAGCCCCGAGCCGTTTTTGATCAGGCCGACCGTCGAGGAGCCGTTACTGACGGTGTGGCCGAGCACGTTAAGCCCGCCGTTGGAGCCGGCGAGCGTGAGGGCCTTGTAGCCGGAGTTGACGCTCGACACCGTGCCGCCGGTGAACGACAAGATCGTCGTGGAGTTCGCGTTGTCGTTCGTCAGGATGCCGCCGCCGCCGCTGTTGGCGGAAAAGTAAATATCGCGATTCGAAGAGTACGTACCGGCGACGGATGTGCTGAGCGACAGGTTCCCGTTGTTCGCACCGAGGCCGAGGCTGATGGCGGTTCCGGCGCCGATCGCGCTGGCGACGCCCTTGTCGGCCACGGAGCTAACGAACATCGTCCCGCCTTGAATCGTCACGTTGCCGGTAAACGAATTGGCATTGTTCGTCAGATAATAAAGCGGCGTGGAATTGATCTTCACGACCGCGACGGTACCGCTGCCGTCGCTGATCAAACCGTTGAAGACGTTCGTCCGATTGCTGCCGCCGCCGAGCGTGAGGGTGAGGTTGCCCGAGATGCCGCCGGTGATATCGCCGTTCACGACGAAAAACGAATTGCCACTGCTTTGCGGCGAGAACAGCAAGCCGGCCGAGCTGCCGAGGATGATTTGGGCGTTGATCGTTTGCGCCAGGGCCCCAGTATTTTGCAGGTTGATCGTCGGAGCAGCCCCTTCGAACTGCAGCGCTCCTCC
>CAMCTH010000151.1 GCA_945877965.1 Planctomicrobium piriforme
CGACTTGGCCGGGCTGCGCGGCAGTCATCTCTCCATCATCGCCGCTTGGAACGACGTTGAGCCTGCACTCGTCCGCGCCAAAGAGCCGGGCCGCACGTATCGTTGGAAAGCGATCAAGAACTACGTCTCGCCGCTCGGCTCGGAACCGATCTCGACGCTCGTCGATGTGCCGAAGGCCGGCACCTATCGCGTTTATCTCCGCCACTGGGTCGGCATCGCCGAGAGTCATCCCGTCACGGCCAAACTCGAACCGACGCCGGCCGGCGGAGCCGTCGCGTCGTACACCTTCGGCAAAGTCCGTCTGATCGACAACGCGCTCGGCAAAGAGCAGGAAGCGAAACTGCCGCTTCGATTCGAGTCCGACGTGCAGCTCAACACGCTTCCCGACAAGGCGATGTTCGCCTGGGAATTTTGCGAAGTGAAACTGCCGGCCGGACCGCACAAGCTGACGCTCACCAGCGACGATCCGACGGCCCGCGTCCATGCGATCTTTATCACGCCGAGCCAAACGTTTCGCCCGAGCTTTTCCGAAGTCCGGAAGGATAACACGCTCGAAGGGGTTTATCTCCGCTATCGCGTGCTCGACGGCGCGACGCAGCCTTTCTCCTTCAACATCAACCTCACCTATCACTGGCGCGGGCGACTCGCTCCCGGCGGGACCGAACCGTTGTGGTACGACTCGGTTGCCGGCGCGGCGAAGGTGCCGGCGAAAGAGTGGTCGCCCTTCATCGACGTCCGCGAGCAGATTTTGCCCGGCGGCGGACCGTGGTCGACGTGGCGCACCTCCTTCGCCGGACTCGATCGCGGCAAGGTCGAAGTGCAGCTCGCTTGGTATCCGCACGAAGCCGCGGTCGTCGGCGCGCTCGAAACGGCCGTCGGCGAGAAGCGGTGCATGTTCCGCATTCCGCACGGCTCGTTTCATCATCGCACGCCTGCCGAAACGGCTCGCTGGGGCGTGTGGGATGCGACGCGGCTGGCCGACCTGATGCCGGAGGAAGCGATCGTCGAAAAGTATTTCGCCTGGGCGGAAGAGGCGGCCCGGACGCTAGGCGTGCAGGACGATCATCCGAAGCCGAAGCACATTCACGTTCTCTCCAGTTGCCGCACCGGCGCAGCCCACACTCCGCGCGCCGCCGAGATGCTCGCGAAGCTCGGCGTGAATTGGATTCCCGGCGCGCCGACCGAGGTCAACCAAAAATACGGCCTGTTCGACGAAGCGGAGTCGAAGAAAGTGAAACTCGGCGACGAGATCGCCACCTACACCGCCGCGGGCGTCATCAACGGCGACGCGTTCCTCCGCGCCTCGTTCCACGATTATCTCCGCGAGCAAGTGCAACTGCTCGGGACCGATTTGCCCACGTTCTTCGGCGTCGACGACTTGCGGCACGTCGAGTGTCTCGATCGCCTGCCGGACAACGCGGGCCGCTTCGAGCGACGGTTGTTCTATTGCTCGCAGCGTTACTGCCACATCGCAACGGTGCAGCATTACGCGCGACTCGTGCGGGGCATCGAGAAGCAGAAGCCCGGCGCGCAGATCTACAACAACTATTCGCCGCATCCGGTCTTCTTGACCGGCCGCGACATGAACTTCGTCGATTGGTTTCTGCTCACTCGGGCGGGCGCGCAGACGCTCGGCTGGGGCGAAGATTGGGCGACCGGAGGCAGTTGGGGGTTGAGCACGCCGGCAGCCGAGTGCACGACGTTCTATGCGGCCCTGGTCGATTGCGGCGTTCGCAAGCGGGGCTATCCGGCAGGCTTTTACGTCGGCAGCAACTGTGGCTACTCGGCGCAAAAAATGTTCTCGTGCGTTAGCCAAGGGATTTCAATTCTGCATCTCTACGACTGGGGACCGATCGACGCCTGGGCCGAAGGGAGCAACGCTTGGAGCGAAATGCAGGGGCAGTATCTTTCCGTCATGCAGGGAACGCACGCGCTCGGACCGGTCGACGAGATCGTCGGTACGGGAAAGCGCGAAGCACGCCGCACAGCCGTCTTGTACAACCGGAGCCACGAAATTGTGAGCGGCGCAAAGGTGTGGCTCAATCGCGATTGGATGTGGACGTTTCTGGGACTGCGCAACTCGCAGGTGCCGGTCGACGTGGTGATCGAAGAAGACCTGAACGACGAGACCCTCGCGCAGTATGAAGTGCTGTTCCTCGGCGGCTTGAACTTGGAGAAACGTCACTTGGCCGCGATTCGTCGCTGGGTTGAACAAGGCGGACTGCTGATCGGCTCGGCCGGCGCGGCGATCGACGATGTCTACGGCGACCCGATGCCCGAGACGGTCGCGATGTTTGGGACTGAGCAACGCTTGGCGACCGTCGATGATGTGAAGTCGCGGACGCAGATCACGTTCGATGCGTCGGACGAGTACCCGGCCGTTGACCTGCAGGCCGCGGCGGCCGGCACTCAGCAGTACCTTCTGAAGCCGACGACGGCCAAGCTGCTCGCGAAGTACGACGGCGGCGAAGGGGCGGCGACGATGAACGTGCTGGGTAAAGGCAAGGCGATTCTGCTCGGCGTGACGACGGGCGAGATGTTTCGCGTCAACGGCGAGGCGAAAGGCCGCGGCCGAACTTGGCTCGTCGCACCGGTGCTCAAGCAACTAGGTCGCTCGCGGGCCGAGTACGATTGCCTCCAATCGGAAGTGACGCTCTTCGATCACGCGGCGGGGACGGCGGTGATGATCGCCCACTACGCTCGCACGCCGACGGAGCTGTCGACCCAACCGGGCCGGCTCTCGGTGCAAGTCGATCGTCCGGTGCGCGAGGTTCTCTCGTCGTTGCACGGCCCGCTGAAGTGGGAACTGCGCGACGGTCGGATCGAGATCCAAACGCCGCCGCCGGCGAGCTTCACGGTCGATGCCGTGCTGCTCCGCTGACGCGACTTATCGGCTCGCCATGACGTTTCCGATCGGGCGGGCGATTCCCATGCTTCCTGCGCTGCCGGCGATGACCGCAATCGCCGAGGCGCCCCACCACAGGCCGACGGCGAACAACACGTTTCGAGCCAACCGAATTTTGGCGACGCGCGACATCTCACACCTCTACACAAGCTGAACGATTAAATTCGCGGCGATCGACCGGAGCGGCCGACCGTGCGGCCCGACGAGACGTCGAACCGCTAACCTGCAGGGCGCAGCGGCGGCGGAAGTGTTACTAAGCTTCACGCCGCGGCGAACGAGCGAATCCGAAAGCCAAACAGGGCAACGACTTAGCCGACGGTCGACGGCCGACGAATTTCGGTGTGCGTCGTCATGGCGAGGGCGTCGATATCGGCGATCAAGGTCCGCTGCGCGGCGAAGGCGGCGGCGAAGCCGATGATGCCGCCGAGCCCCGAGACGGTCAGCGCGTACTGCGCCTGCGAGCCGATCGACGCCAGGATCGCAACCGCCGTCAGCGGCACGAGCGCCGCGAGTCCGAGGAACGTCCAGCCGAGTCGCTTCAAGGTCTCTAACTGCGCGCGGTCCGTGCGGCCCATCGAATCGAGCTTCACGAACAGCGGGTAGAACCGCCGCATGCACATCAGCGTGATCAGCATGAACGGATACGCTGCGGCAACGAGGCCGCACAGCAGCATCGACGCCAGGAAGTGGAGATACGTCGACATCACCGCCTCGCCGAGTCGCATGTGCATCATCAACGGATAGGCGATGCCGGCGATCCCCCACAACGACAGGCCGACGACCGCTGCATCACGCCCGGTGACGAGGCACTCTCGTCGCATCTCGGCGAGTTGAAAATCGTCCATGGCGTTTCGTAACGGTTCGTCGGAGACGGCGCGTCCGAGCGGCAACGTCCGATAGAATCCGATTAACGCTCCGATCGGGAAGACGACCAGATTAATGAGCAACTGCGTTTGCTCGAAGACCAGCTTCGCATCGAGTCCGAGCTTGTCGACGATCTCGGCCTTGTTGTAAATGTAATTGAACGCGCCAGCGATCGCGTTGGGGAGCACGGTCAAGACGACGACCGCCGCGATCGGATAGCGGAGAATGAGCCCACGCCAGCCGTCGCGACGTACCGTCAGCAACTGCTGCGTCCGCGGCAGCAAGCAAAGCTCCAAGTGCCGCGCCAGTTCGTTTCCCGAGGCGAAACGTCCGTCGGTTTCGGAAGCCAAGCAGGTCGCCAGCACGCGGTCGAGTCCCGGGGCTTGCTCGTGCGTGATCGTTTCGAGCTGCCGCCAGGCGGGGCCGCGGCGCCGGCGGTCGGTCATCTGCGCGAGCGTCAGACTCCACGAGCGCTCGACCTTTTCATCTTCAAAAGGCTTCAAGCCGGTGAGCAATTCCCAAAGCAGCACGCCGAGCGAATACAAATCGCTGCGGCCGTCGAGTTGCTCGGGCGTCCGATCGTGGCCCGGATTGCAGGCCTCGAGTTGCTCGGGCGACATGTACGCCAAGCTGCCGCCGAAATAAGCCGCAGGGGTCGCCCCTTCGAGCTTCGAGCTGAAGCTGATGTTGAAGTCGGCCAGCTTAGGAACGCCTTCGGTCGTCAGCAGGACGTTGGCCGGCTTGACGTCGCGATGCAACACGCCGATCTGGTGCGCGTAGTCGAGCGCTCGCGCCAAGCGCGACCCGAGATAGCAGACGACCTCGGGCCAACTCATCGTTTCCAATCGCGTGCGAACCGCCGAGTCGGCCGGCGGCGCCTCGCCCCGTCCCGCCGACGCCGCATCGATCGCGCAGATAAGATCGCGGCCGCAACGCTCGGCGAGCGGCTTGGTGCGAATCTGCTCCAAGACGCTTTCGAGCGTGCCCCCCGCGGCGAATTGCATATACATGAGCCGCAGTCCGCGGTCGAGCAGCTGCCGCTGATCGTAGACGCGGACGATGTTCTCGTGATCGAGCTGAGCCAGGGTTTGCGGCTCGCTGCCGTGATCGGCCGTGACCTTGAGCGCGACCAAGCGTTGCATGCTTTTCTGTCGCGCGAGGAAGACCGTGCCGAACGCCCCTTCGCCAAGCTTGGAAACGAGTTCGAAATCGTCGACGCGTTGGCCCGGTTCGAGCCGCGCCGTCAACGTCGGCTTCCGCCCCATCATCGTCGTCGTCTTCAACGCCGGCGCGGCCCCGAAGAGTCGCCGCAGTTCTTTCTCGTACTTCGGAAAGCGTCGATAAACATCGTCGGGCTGAAATGTCTCGCCCGCCTGACGACGGATATGGCACTCTTCGTAAATCAAATCGACCGGCAGGTCTTCCGCCAGGAAATCGAACTCGCGGAGATAATCTTCCAACAGCCGGGGCTGCTTGTGTTGCAGCCAGCGGTATTCCAGGTCGATCTTGATCAACTCGACCGCCGTCATTTTGCGAGCGGCCAACGTCGATCCGGCCAAGTGCTCGGCGATCGACGGCGGCGTCCCCGTCGTCTCCCACTCTTGCACGAAACGCTCGACGCGCTGGGCCAACTGCCGCCACATCGTCGACGCTTCTTCGATCGGTAGTACGTCCGAAGCCGGCGACACAAAGAGACTTCCGTCGAAATGATCGGTCGAAACCTACGACCGTGCATCGTAACGGATCGGATCGACGACGGTCCAGCAAGCGACGGAATCATCCGCTAGAATAAACGCAGGAGCTCGTTTATGGATTACGAAGAAGGCCTGTTTCAACGCTTGCGACATGGCGACGCGGCCGCGGTCGCCGAGTTCGGCGAATTGAAACGCCCGCAACTGTCGGCCTACGTGGCGCATCATCTCGGCGCAGCCCTGCGTGCGAAAGTCGAGCCCGACGACGTCGTTCAAGAGGCACTGCTGCGAGCCGTGCAGAACGCGCCGTTGTTTGCGACCTCGGAACGCGATCCGTTCGGCGTCCTCTGCCACTTGGCGGAGCAAGCGATCATCGATGCCCATCGCAAGCTGATCGATGCGCAGAAGCGGGCCGCCGGGCGCGAAGTGCCGCTGCAAGGGGGCGCGCCGCATAGCGACGGCGGCGGCATCATTGATTTGCTCGTCGCCAGCATGACGTCGGCCAGCGCCGCCTTCTCGCGGAATCAACGCGAGTTGCGAATGTGGGAGGCGCTCGACACGCTGCCGGAAGATCAACGCGAGGCGCTGCGATTACGTTACGTCGACGGTTTGCCGACGAAGGAGATCGCGCTGCGGCTGCATAAGACCGACGGGGCGATCCGCGTGATGCTCACCCGGTCGCTCGACAAGTTGCAGCACCTGCTCGGGCTAAGCGGCGCTTAACGCCGTTACTTCTTCGTCGCGGAGGCCGGGGTTGCCTCGTCAGGCACGACGGCGAATTGGATGTACCCTTCGCGCGACGGTTCTTTCTCGCCGAGCGGTTGCCACGCGGTCCAGTCGTCGCCGGACTTGGCCGACTTACCGGTGCGATAGTGCCACGTGCCGCGCGGCGTCTCGGCCGTCGCCAGGCCGATTCCCCTGCCGCCGTACCCATTGCCCGAGTAGTACATCAGATAGCGATCGCCGACGCGGACCGTGCCGGGGTACGCGGTCATCGAGGAGTCGAAACCTTTGCCCGCCCCCTTGAGCACCGGGTTGTTCGGGGTGCGTACCCACGTGAGACCGTCTACCGACTCGGCGCTGCCGATGGCGTAGGTGTTGTTCTGCGGATAGCAACAGTACCAAGCCCGATAGAGTCGACCGTCGCGAATGACGCGCGCGACGGCGATTGCGCCGCGCTCCCATTCGTTCGTCGGATCGACGGCGATGACCGGGTTCTTGGCGTAACGATCCCATTTCAAACCGTCGGCCGAGGTCGCGTAGCCGACCTGCTTCACGGCGTTGCTGCTTTGGTCGGTGCCCAAGTACCACATCCGCCAGCCCTTGTCGTCGTGCTCGACCGACGTGAAGCCGACCGCGCCCGATTCCCATTCGTCGTCGGTCGCCGTTTGAATCGGATTGCCGGCGTACTTCGTCCAGGTCTTGCCGCCGTCGAGGCTATCGGCGCAGGCCAAGCTCCAAACCTTGGAGAAGAAGCCTCCTTTTTTCTTCGCGGCATAGTACATCCGCAAATGCGTCGGCGAGATCTGCACCGGCTCGGGACAGAGGACCCAGTCGTCGTCATAGGTCCCGGCGGCGCCGGTCGTGATGATCGGTCCGACGGGCCCCGCTTTGATTTTCTCCGGCGCGGCGGGGTCGACGTCGAAATAGCAAATGCCGCCGCCGGGGCCGCGTTTGCCGAAGTAGACGCGGACCGTGCTTTCGTCGATCAGAATGGGGCGCGAGTTCATGCCGTCGGGAATGAGCGGACTTCCCGGTGAGCGCCGCCAATGCATCGGCGTGAGATCGAATTCCCCGTCGCGAATTTCGGCCCAAGAATACGGGAACGTCGACCACGCATAGCTCGGGCTGAGCGTGTCGACGGCCGGATTGATCTCGGCAGCATCTCCGACTACCGGCAACAGCGTCGCGACGAGGGACAAAACCAGCGGGCAAACAAACGACAGGCAAATCGAACGAGACATCAAGTTGTTCCTTTTAAGGGTTAAAGCCCTTATCGACTCCGCGGCGACGAACGTCAAGCGCCGCAGCGTTAATCGACCAGCTTCTCCGGCGGTTGGATCAGCTTGAGGCCGATCAGTTGGCCGATGAACACCGCCATGTAGAACTGGCCGAACATCGCTTCGAGCCACGACAGCGAGCAGGCGGCCGGCGCGAGGGGCGTCACGTCGCCGTAGCCGACGGTCGTGAGCGTGGAGAAACTAAAGTAGTTGAACAGAAATCGCCGCGCATCGTCCTGATGCAGTTGCCACTCCATCCCCGGCGCGACATTGAACTCAGAAATCCCAGGTTCGTACGCGAGGTTGGCAACGGCGGTTCTTGCGGTTGCTGCCGCAGATTCGCCGCCGGGCCCAGCATGCTTTTCGTCG
Source organism: Planctomicrobium piriforme (assembly GCA_945877965.1). Classification (GTDB taxonomy): domain Bacteria; phylum Planctomycetota; class Planctomycetia; order Pirellulales; family PNKZ01; genus CAMCTH01. Next base: position 7,830 of record CAMCTH010000151.1, read on the forward strand.
CCTGAACGAAGAGCAGCGTGAGGAAGCCGTAGCCGACGTGATTGCCAACACGCTCGCGGCGTATCGGCGTTTGGTCGAACTCGGCAAAGAAGAGATGGCGTACGCCACGGTGCTCGCGCGATTTGCCGTTGCCCAATATCGGTCCGGTCGTCGCGTCGGATCACGAAAGAAAAGCCGCGACGTGCTCAGTCCCGCTCGTCGCCGTTGCGACGGCAACGAGGTCGTCAGCCTGGAATCGCTGTATGGCGAACAGGCGGGCTTCGTGAGCGCGCTGATCGACCATCGGCAGACGTCGATTCCCGACCAAGCCGCGTTTCGCATCGACTTCAACACGTGGCTGCGACGACTGCGTCCGCGCGATCGCCGCTTGGTGAAGTTTCTTACCCTTGGCAACTCGCCGTCCGAAGCGGCTGACGAACTGCGCGTTAGCCGCGGTCGCATTAGCCAGCTGCGCGACGAGTTGCACGCCGATTGGTCGGCGTTTCACGGCGAAGCGGCGATCGCCGCTTCCGCTGCGTCCTAAATCTCAATTCAGGGAGTTACAAAGAATGGATACGATACTAGGGGTGATTGTTATCATCGGCATCGTCGCGTGGCTGTTTGGCAGCGGCGGCGGCCGAGGCGGCGGTCATCGTCGCGGACAGGGGCGCTGTGTTTGCCCTCGTCCGTGCCGTTGTCGCCGATAGAACGAAAATAATTTCCGGTCCTGCCGACCGTTGCCGCGCAAAACTCGGCAGCGGCGGCAGATACCGGATCCGGAGAGCAGCGACTATGAGCGAATCGGCTCCAAATGAACCGGACGGCGCGACACCGATTAGTCATCTACTTTTTCGACCGATCGAGGTTTTCAATCAACTCCCTGTCAAGTATCGCTGGGAGTTCACGCGGCGGCATCCCGACTATTTAGCCGACATTTCCCATTTGGCTTGAGCCTGGACCCGATCCAAGCTCGAAACGCTCGCCATTTTAACATCGCGCCCCCCCCCCCGCGTCTAGCGCGGAATGAATTTTCATCGTTTTCTCCGCCCCGATTCCGAGTCCCTCGTTTCGAACACGGGATTTGAGGCCCGAAACGGCGGGTTTGCAGCCTTCCGCACGAGCACCGCGCAGACCTTCCCCTTGGGACCAACCTTTTTTCGTCGTCGTCCTGTTCCTAAACGGGCATTCCGCCGACAAGAACCGGCGGCGGAATCGCCAACCGTGCGATCCGTTCAAGAATCCCCGCGAACAAGTTCCGCGTCACGGCGACCTCGGCTAGGTAAAACGTCACGTACTTCGAGTGCCGCGTCACCTTCGCGCCGATTTTGATCAGCTTTTCCCGCAGCGTCGTCAGCGACCAGTGCCGGACCGGTTTCGGCAACGCCAAC
>CAMCTH010000152.1 GCA_945877965.1 Planctomicrobium piriforme
CGAGAACGGTCGCCAGTACATGGCGCTGCAACACCTGTCGCCGTCGCAAGCGCCGGTCGAAATCTGCAACAGCCCGTTGTCGGAAACGTCGGTGCTCGGCTTCGAGTACGGCTACAGCTTGGATTGGCCGCAGGGCCTGATCTTGTGGGAAGCGCAATTCGGCGACTTCGCCAACGGTGCACAGGTCATCATCGACCAGTTCATCGTCAGTGCCGAAGACAAGTGGCGTCGCTTGAGCGGCATCACCATGCTGTTGCCGCACGGGTTCGAAGGGGCCGGTCCGGAACACAGCAGCGCCCGCCTCGAACGCTTCTTGCAAATGGCGGCCGAAGACAACATCCAGGTCTGCAATCCGACCAACCCGGCGCAGTACTTCCACCTGCTCCGCCGCCAAGGGTTGCGAAAGTGGCGGAAGCCGCTGATCGTGATGACCCCCAAATACCTGCTCAAGCACGCGAAAGTCGTGTCGCCGCTCGACGACCTGGAAAACGGCACGTTCCAGCGGGTTTTGGGCGATACCGACCCGAACCGCGAAAAGGTTTCGCGGGTACTGCTCTGCTCGGGCAAAATCTATTACGATTTAGAGGCTCGCCGACAGGAATCGGGACGTGAAGACGTCGCGATTCTGCGCGTCGAGCAGTTGTACCCGTTGCCGACCAAGGCGCTCGAAGCCGAACTGGCTCGCTACGCCTCCGACGTGCCGGTCTACTGGGTGCAAGAAGAACCCGAGAACATGGGTGCCTGGCGGTTCATGCGAATCCATTACGGCGAACGACTCCTGGGTCGCTTCCCGTTCCATGGAGTCTATCGTTCCGCGTCGGGCAGCCCGGCCACCGGTTCGAACAGCAGTCACAAATTGGAACAAAACGAATTGCTCGCGCAGGCGTTCGGAGCGTAACTGCCCGCGAGCAGGCGAAATGATGAATGTTAAATGCGAAATGATAAATGAGCCGACTCCGGCATTTATCACTTAGCATTTAACATTCATCATTTCATTTGAAACATCGAACCATTTTTCAGTCAGACATAGACCCACACATGGCCATTGAGCTCAAAGTTCCGCCGATGGGCGATTCGATCACCGAAGTCTTCATCGGTGATTGGCGTAAGAAACTCGGCGACCAAGCCGCGAGCGGCGAGAACCTCGTCGAAATCGAATCCGACAAAGCGACCGTCGAAGTGTCGGCCCCGCAAGCCGGCGTCATCGCGCAGATTCTGAAGAAGAAGGGCGACACGGCCCAAGTCGGCGAAGTGATCGGCTGGCTCGAACCGGTCGGCGACGGCGCGAAGAGCGACGGCGCCGCCAAGCCCGCCGCCCCTTCGCATGTGACGGCTCCCGAAGCCGCGCCGGTTCCGGGCGCCGCGAAGGCCGAAGCGCCGCGCGTCATGCCGGCCGCCGCCCGCGAGATGGCCGACCGCGGCATCGCTCCGTCCGAAGTCACGCCGTCGGGCCCCGGCAATCGGGTCCTTAAAGAAGACGTCGTCCGCCATGCCGAAGCGACGAAGGTCGCCCCGGCTCCGGTGAAGCCCGCCGAAGTGCTGAAGCCGGCCCCCGCGCCGGTCGCCGCCAAGCCGGCCTCGACGTCGGTCGCCATTCCGTCGAACGGCCTCTCGGGGACCGCAGCTCGCCAAGAAGAAGCGGTCCCGATGAGCCCGATCCGTCGCCGGATCGCGCAGCGTTTGGTCGAAGCACAACAGAACGCCGCGCTGCTCACCACGTTCAACGAAGTCGACATGTCGGCCGTCATGTCCTTGCGAAACGAGCACAAGGATTCGTTCCTGAAGAAGTACAACGTGAAGCTCGGCTTCATGTCGTTCTTCGTCAAGGCGACGATCGACGCGCTGAAGCTGGTACCGCAAGTGAACGCCGAGATTCGCGGCAACGACATCATCTATCACAACTACTACGACATCGGCATCGCCGTCAGCGGCGGCAAGGGCCTCGTCGTGCCGGTGTTGCGAAACGCCGAGCGGATGAGCTTCGCCGAAATCGAAGTCACGATCGAAGGGCTCGGCAAGCTAGCGCGCGAGAACAAGCTGACGCTGGAGCAACTCACCGGCGGCACGTTCACGATCTCGAACGGCGGCGTCTTCGGCTCGATGATGTCGACGCCGATCGTCAACCCGCCGCAGAGCGGCATCCTCGGTCTGCACGCCATCCAAGATCGCCCGATGGCGAAGGACGGCCAAGTCGTCATCCGCCCGATGATGTACCTGGCGTTCACCTACGATCACCGGATCATCGACGGTCGCGAAGCGGTCACATTCCTCCGCCGCATCAAAGAGACGATCGAGAACCCGTCTCGCATTCTGCTCGAAGTATGAAGTCAGAAATCAGAAGTCAGAACTAATACTTCGCGCTTCTGATCGTCGTCTGCTTTCCACTTCTGACTTTTGCTTTCTGACTTCTGACTTTATGAATCACGATCTGATCGTCATCGGCGGCGGGCCCGGCGGATATGTTGCGGCCATTCGCGCAGCGCAGTTGGGCCTCAACGTCGGCTGCGTCGAAAAAGAGTCGGCCCTCGGCGGCACTTGCCTGCGCATCGGCTGCATTCCGAGCAAGGCGTTGCTCGAGTCGAGCCATTTGTATCACATGGCTCAGCACGAACTCGCCGCCCACGGCATCAAGGTCGAAGGGGCCGGCCTCGATCTCCCCGCGATGCTGAAGCGCAAAGACGGCATCGTCGACAACCTCACCAAGGGGATCGACTTCTTGTTCAAAAAGAACAAGGTCACGCGCTACCTCGGCACCGGCAAACTCGCGGGCCCCGGCAAAGTGCTGGTCGAAGGAAACTCGCCGGCCGAACTGACCGCGAAGTACGTCATCATCGCGACCGGCAGCAAGCCGTTCATCCTGCCGGGCATCGAGTTCGACGGCAAAAACATTGGCAGCAGCACCGAAGCCTTATCCTACGACAAAGTCCCCGAACATCTCGTCGTCATCGGCGGCGGCGTCATCGGCCTGGAACTCGGCAGCGTTTGGAAGCGGCTCGGCGCGAAGGTCACGGTCCTCGAATTCCTCGACCGCATCATGGCGGGCATGGACACGGAGTTGGCCCGCGACTCGCAGAAGATCTTTGAGAAGCAAGGGATCGAGTTCCGGCTGAAGACGAAAGTTACGTCCGCTAAGTTCGACGGCAAGCAGTGCGTCGTCACGGTCGAAGGGGGCGAGCCGATCTTGTGCGATAAGGTCCTCGTCTCGGTCGGCCGCGTGCCGGTCACCGACGGCCTGGGCCTGGAAACCGTCGGCATCGAACTCGATAAGCGGCGGATCCCCGTCGACGGTCACCTCCGCACGACCGCGCCGGGCGTGTTCGCGATCGGCGATTGCATTGCCGGGCCGATGCTGGCTCACAAGGCCGAAGAAGAGGGCGTGGCCGCGGCCGAGTTCATCGTCACCGGCTACGGGCATGTGAACTACGACGCCATTCCGAGCGTCGTCTACACCGAGCCCGAGGTCGCGTCGGTCGGCAAGACCGAAGACGAACTGAAGGCCGCCGGGATCGACTACAAAAAGGGTTCGTTCCCGTTCAGCTTCCACGGCCGTGCCAAGGCGCTCGGCATGACGGACGGCTATGTCCGCGTCCTGGCCGACGCCGTGACGGACCGCATCCTCGGCGTGCACATCCTCGGGCCCCGCGCCGGCGATCTGATTGCCGAAGCGGCCGCGGCGATCGACTTCGGCGCGAGCTCAGAAGACGTCGCTCGCACGTGCCACGCGCACCCGACGCTGGCCGAAGTCTTTAAAGAAGCGGCCCTCGGCGTCGCCGGACGCTCGATCCATAAGTAACGGCGGCTTCGTCGCTACGCTGCAGCGCGTTGCGACGACGGACGGTCGTACAAGCTGATCGTGGCCAGCATCGAACCGTCTTCGGCATAGAACTGCACGAGGCCGATTTCGATCATCCACATCGCCAGCAGTCCCTCGGTCCGATACGAGCGGCCGCGATAGCGACCGTCGCGGATCAGGATCGTCTCGGCCGGAGCTTCGGCCTGGGCCTCGGCGACGCCGTACTGCCGAAACTGCTCGACGACCAACTGCCGCACATCCGACGGCGAGAGCGTAGCCTGCATGGTTCGACATCCTGTCGCAGGGACCGGCAGCCATGCATCACGGCGGCTGCATCCGTGCAAATAGCATCGACCTGCAGAGCCCCCTGGTTTCGCTTTCGTCGCCGGCATCACCATCGCCGCCGCAGCCTGCCCCGTTTCTCCGACCGTCACGAACACAATTTAATTGACATGCGTACAGTAACGAGTAATCTGAGGACTAGAACACTTGTACAGTCAAGGAGGCTGCGATGGTCAGTTTCCCGCAGAAAGCGGCGATTTACGCCCCGACCGAGTCCCGCAACGACGTAGATCGCGGCTCTGAGGAGGCGATCCCGCTTGGGTCGATCCTGCCCGAGGTGCTCCGTCGCTACGGGCTCGCCGTCGCCCCGCCGGTCGATCGGGCCGTCTCGCTCGCCTCGTCTGATGACCGCCGTCGCCGATTAGCGGCAACCCGCTACGACGCCTAAAGAGAGCGTGGGACCGAGCCTACGTCCGTGGGCCGAAGAGTCGGCTCGTCCTCAGAGTACGGCCTAAGGGCCCCGTCTAAGCAAGGGGCCCCGCCTAAAAAGAGACGACGCCGAGGGCCTCGCGAGAAGCGCCTGGCGTCGTGTGCGGAATCGTTCGCGCGAGCGGCGAGGGCAATTACTTGCCGGCGGCCGGCTTCTTCTTCTCTTGCTTCGGCTTCTTCATCTTCTTGTCGTTCTTCTGGCTGTTGTTCCCTTTTCCCACGTCACACTCTCCTTAGCTGGTTGAAAGCGCGGCTCGACCGAGACGCGCGGCGGGAGTATAGCACAACCCCCGCAAAATTACCTCTTCAAGATGCCGTTCAAAAACTTGTCGAGCGCGACGGTCGGCGGATCGTCGGGCAGCCCGAGCTCGGAATTGATCGAGCCGTGATCCTTCCCCTCAGCCGCCAACACGGTCGCCGCGACGCCTGCCTTTTCGAGGGCTGCGCCGAACTTGGCCGACTGGCTCGAAGCGTCCGGTCGGTTCGCACAGCAGAGGATCAAAAACGGCGGAATCGACTTTCCCTCGGCCACGTACTTGATCGGCGAAAGCTCGATCCGACTCGCCTCGTCGCCGAACGTGCTCGTAAACAACTGGGCTCGAACCGGGGCATTTTCTTCCAGCCACTTGATCTGCGGGGCCGCGTCGTACATCGAAACATCGACCGGCACGCACCCCTTCAAGGCGGCCAACGACAACCCCTCGGCCTTCAAGTATCGCTCATCGGTGCCGACCAGCGCCGCCAAGTGGGCCCCGGCCGAGTGCCCCATCACGAAGATCGACTCCCCGTCGCCGCCGTATTCCTTAGCATGCTCGCGGACCCAGCGAATCGCTTTCGCCACGTCGCCGGTCATCTGCTGGATCGTCACCTCGGGCACAAACCGATAGTTGATCGAAACGAAGACGAACCCGCGATCGACGAACGCCTGCGGCTTGCGCTGCACGCTGCTCTTATCGCCGCGCTTCCAGCCGCCGCCGTGGATCCAAACGACGACCGGATGTTTCTCCCCCTCGGGCGGCGAGTAAACATCGAGCGTCCGTCGTACCGTCGCCGGTTCGGCATACGCCACGTCCTTCGTCACCTTCGGCTCCGCCGCGGCACATGGCGCAACAACCAAGTCCGCCGCACCGATCCACGACGCAAACAGCAGCAACAAACAGCGATTCATCTTCGTTCTCCTCGCACAAAAAGTGCGAACTCGTAAACAAGCTCAGCAGCAAACTCAACAGTGAAATCGGCAACCGACGAGTGTAATCAACCCCGCCGCACGTCGCGAGTCTCGCCGTTTTCTTCGCGATGCTATTCCAACCACTCGCCGACGATCTCGGCCACTTGCTCCGCTTCGAGCGTTTCGTGGGCCAGCAGGTTGTCGGCCAGCGAGGCCAGCGCGGCCCAGACGTTCTCATCCTGCAGCCGATGATAGAGCTGAATCGATACGTCTTCCAAGTAGGTCAGCCGCTTCCGTTCGTCGGCATGCAGCGGGGCGGCGGCGGCCCAGGCGTCGCGCCAATCGCCGGCCCACTCGGCCACCATCCCGGGATGAATCGGATCGCCGGAGTAAATCATCTCCGCCACAGGTCCGGCCAGACAAACCTTCACGGCCGTCACGGCAAACTCTTTTTCGCTCACGCCCGATCGCCGCCACAGCACCTGGGTGTCTCCCTCGCGCGCCGGGCCGTCGTCGTTGTCGGGCTCGATCGTCACCTGCCGCACCACGCCGCCGAGCAAGTGCGCGACCAACGCATGCCCCGCTTCGTGATACGCAATGAGTTCGGCCATAGCGGAGGGAAACCAAAACGCGAGCGCCCGAGGAGTTCAACACGCAGGATGCATCGTACCCGAACGCCCGCCGGTCGAAAAAGCCACGTCGCGGGAGAAGCACGCGAAGGCGCAAGATCGCGTTACTTGAACAAAATAATGAGCATCGCCCCGGCGATCATGACGAGCGAGCCGAGCAGCCGCTCCCAAAAGTGCCGCTCTTGAAACAGCGTGTGCCCCAGAATGACCGAGATCAACGTCGACGTTTGAAACAGGGCCAACGCGTAGCCGACTTGCATCCCCGCCAACGTGTAACTGGTGCAAAGTTGCATCAGCCCAGTGGTGGCCACGAGCCAGAACAACGTCCCCCGATTCGCGCGCAACGTCGTGAAGTCGTCGCGTCGCCGCTGCGAACCGTTCAGCAAGTAGACGGCAACGAGTGACAGCCCGAACCCGAGAATGCACCACCACACAAAAGCCGTCAGCGGAGTCGACGCGAGCAACGCTCGTTTGAAAAAAACCGCCTCGATCGCCGACAGCACCAACGCCGCAAACCGATATTGAATCCCGCGCTCGCGAAAGAACCGCACGAACGCATTCCGCCCCGGCTCGGCCACGTTGCGATCGACGACGAAGTAGCTGCCGACGATGATCAGCCCGATGCCGGCCAGCCCCGTCGGCCCGGGATATTCGTGCAACCAAAGCATGCCGGGGAGCAAACTGACGACCGACTTGTAGGCGTTGATCGGCCCGAGCACCGAGAGGTCGGACATCTTGACCGCCTGCACGATCAACACGTTGCCGGCCACGGTCAGCACGGCCCCAACCGCCATGCTCCCCCAAAACGCGGCCGTCGGCGGCGGCAATTCCAAGCACAACACCGGCAAACACAACAGCGACAACACCCCATGCGTCGCACACACGACCCCCACCGCACTCACACCCCGCCCGGTCAACCATTTTTGAAAGACATTCGAAAACGGATTCGCAACAATCCGCGTCAGAATCACCAATCCCAACCACATGCAGCATCCGCCTGAGACGGTTCCGAAGGAGAAACATCTCCATTAAGAGATCGAGACATCCCGACCGATCTTGCGCGTCGCATCGGTTTGAATGAACGCGTTTTACAAGGTGCTGATCAGTTCCTTCACCTTGGTTTCGATCAAGTTACGCACACCGCGAAATTCTTCCGGCGACATCTCGCGGGGATCCGGAATCTGCCAATCCGTGCGGTGCTTGGCGAGGACCAGCGGGCATTCGTCGCCGCACCCCATCGTGACGGCGACATCCACTTCCATGCCGTTGAAATCGGCCAAGCCTTTGGACGCGTGCGCAGCGAGGTCGTAGCCGAGTTCCTTCATGGCTTCGACCGCTTTGGGATTCACTCGCCCTGAGGGCCGCGAGCCCGCGCTATGCGATTCGACTTTTCCGGCTCCATGAATTCGTGCGAAAGCCTCGGCCATCTGACTGCGATTCGAGTTTTCGACGCAGACAAACAAGACTCGTTTGATTGTGCTCATGTTCAAATGCTCCAGGGCGTTCGGCCAACTAACAGCAACCGGGTGCGGAGCAGGACGACACGACGTCGAGCTTGATGCCGCAACGATCTTCGGCCAAGCACTGAGTATGCTTGGTTCCTAGTTGCAGAGTAATGCCGGCGGGCGACACCTCCACGTCTTGCACAGGGTATTGAGAAATCAAGCCGTTGTCGTATTCGACTTCGAGAGGAATCGCCGTGGTCTCAAAAAGTCCGAGCCCTTGCTGCATGATTTTGGCAAGCTTCCCGGTATTCAAGCGGTGAGCGACGTCGTTCGCGACCCAGACTTGCAGCACGCAGCTGGCCGAACGGCGAACCGTTCCGCCGCAATCAACAAAATCCTTTTGCACCCGCCCCACCTCCGTCACATGGAAGTGGGCCGGAACGAAAGAACGATCCGGCAGCATCACATGAACCGGCACATCGGGGTTGGCCGACAATGCAGCAGAGAATCCGTCGAGAGTCATGATGTCTTTCTCCATAGAACGATTCAGCTTCTCTTCTCGGCCCCTTGATAGCGAGCCGTTTCGATATTCGGTCGGTAAGACATTCGCTTAAGCGGATATTGCGGGGCAAAAAAAGGTTAGTCGCAGCAATTCGAGCGGGCCGTCGAACGCAGGCATTTCTCGTCTTTCGCCAACACCGGGGCGACTTCCGTACATTCAGCCAAGCATTCCAGCAGCTTCTTGTGGAACGAAGTTCGCGCCGACGAGAGCCGGTAGTAATGCCAGAGTCCGTCCTTGCGAGCCAAAACCAAGCCCGCTCGGCGCAGGTAAGCCAAGTGCCGTGAAGCCGTCGGCTGCGGCACGTCCAAGACGGACACCAGATCGCAGACGCACAATTCGCCCGTCCGCAGCAGATTCAAAATCCGCAAGCGAGTCCGGTCGGACAAGGCGCGAAAGATCAGGTCGATGGATGGCGAGGACTTGGTCTTCATATTCGCTTAGAAGAATATAGTAGGCGCGTCAGCTCCGGTCAATCCGCACCCCTACGGACGGGTATGTTAGAGCCACGTACGGCCGCGACCCTGGGCTGTGGGCTGGAGCCGCTTCGCGGTTCTCTATGCCGGCCAAAACGGCGAGTTGAATTGGGATTTCAATCGGCGTAAGGTCGCGCTGGGTTATCCTTCGCGATCTTTGGCAATTGAGCGGTGCAACAAGGCATACGACGTTGCGCACCTTGGTGCGGCGTGCGCGGGGAATCGGTTCGAAGTTGCGCACTTCAGGGTCCCCCTGGGAGGCCTGAGGTGCGCGGAATCGGACCGCGAAGCCGCGCACGAACGGTGCGCGG
>CAMCTH010000153.1 GCA_945877965.1 Planctomicrobium piriforme
CGCGAACGTCCATCGCTTCTTCAACGGCCGGCCACATCTGCTTGTAGATCTTTTCGACGTCCGTCTTCCGTTGCGGGCTGCGGATGTCGAGCGATTCGAGCTTGAAGTTCGCGGCCTTCTCGGCGACGAAACGATGCTCTTGGGCATGCACGATCGACGCGCCGTCTTCGTCGGTGATCTTCTTGCCGAGGATCTTTTCGATCTCCTCGATCATCGCACCGAACGCGACGGCGATCCCTTCGTTGCCCGTGACTTCCGCATCCTTCAACGTCTTTTCAAACAATCGTCGTTCTTCGTCCGTCAGGCTCATGCGGCGCGAGAACTTCTGCGTGTGAATGACGATGCCTTCGATGCCCGACGGCACTTCGAGCGAATCGTTCTTCACGTCTTCGCCGGCGCGGCCGAAGATCGCATGCAGCAATTTCTCTTCCGGCGTCAGTTCGGTCTTGCTCTTCGGCGAGACCTTGCCGACGAGAATGTCGCCCGGGCGAACCATCGTACCGGTGCGGACGATGCCCCCTTCGTCGAGGTTGCGAAGCATCTTCTCGCTGACGTTCGGAATGTCGCGCGTGAACTCTTCGCGACCGAGCTTCGTCTCGCGGATTTCGATGTCGAACTCTTCGATGTGCAACGACGTGTAGACGTCGTTCTGCACCAGCTCTTCGCTGATGATGATCGCGTCTTCGAAGTTGAACCCGTCCCACGACATGAAGCCGACCAACACGTTGCGACCCAGGGCCAGTTCGCCCTTATAGGTCGCGGCGCCGTCGGCGATGACCTGGCCCTTCTCGAGCTTCTGGCCCATCTCGACGATCGGCTTTTGGTTCAAGCAGGTCCGTTCGTTCAGGCCGGTGTACTTGCGGAGGTGATAGACGTCTTCGTTGCCGATTTCGATCCGTTCCGAATCGACGTAGGTGACGGTTCCCTTGCGCTTCGCCCGGACGAGCATGCCCGAGTTCGCCGCGACGTCGCGTTCCATGCCGGTCGCCACGATCGGCGGCTCGGCAACGAGCAGCGGCACCGCTTGGCGTTGCATGTTGGAACCCATCAACGCACGGTTGGCATCGTCGTGTTCCAAAAACGGAATCAGACCGGCCGAAACGCCGATCATCTGGCACGGAGCGACGTCCATATAGTCGATCTTGTCGGCCGGGATCAACTGGAAGTCGGCACGATAGCGGGCGACGATGTTTTCGCCGATGATCTTGCCGTTTTCGAACGGCGTATCGGCCGGAGCCAAGAACGCTTCGCTCTCTTGATCGGCACGCAGCCACACCACTTCGTCCAGCATCTTCCCCTTGCTGACCTTGCGGTACGGGGTGACGAGGAAGCCGTATTCGTCGACGCCGGAGTAGATCGCCAAGCTGGAGATCAAACCGATGTTCGTACCTTCCGGCGTTTCAATCGGGCAGATGCGGCCGTAGTGCGAAATGTGCACGTCGCGGACTTCGAAGCCGGCTCGCTTGCGGTTCAAACCGCCGGGGCCGAGCGCCGACAGACGACGCTCGTGCGTCAGCATCGACAACGGGTTCGTTTGATCGACGACTTGCGACAACTCGCCTCGGCCGAAGAAGTATTCGATCGCCGCCGACACGCTCTTGGGGTTCACCAAGCTGCGCGGCGTCATATCGGTCACTTCCTTCAAGCTCATCCGCTCTTGCACCGTACGACGGAGCTTGAGGAATCCCTTGCGGAGTTCATCGCAAGCCAATTCGTCGATCGTGCGCAGACGCCGGTTGCCGAGGTGATCGATGTCGTCGATTTCCGCCTTCGGATCGTCGTTGCGGAGACGCATCAGGTACTTGACCGAGGCGATCAAGTCGTCGGCTCGCAGCGTCATTTCGTTTTCCGAAACGCCGAGCTTGAGCTTGCGGTTGATGCGGAAGCGACCGACGCGGCCGAGGCGATAACGGTTCGTATCGAAGAACTTTTCGAAGAACAGGGCCCGGGCCTTTTCCAACTGCGGCGGGTTGCCCGGACGGAGACGCTGATAGATCTTGAGCAGGGCTTCTTCGTGGCTCTGCGTGGCGTCTTCTTGCAGCGTGTTGAACAGCAGCACGTCCTTGACGTCGTCCATCACTTCGATCGACGTGACGCCCGAGGTGCAGATCAGTTCGGCGACGTTCTTCGTGATCTTCTGGCCGCTCTCGACCATGATCTCGCCGGCGCGATCGCTGCTGGCCGGGTAGACGATGTCGGTCACGGCGATCTTGTTCTCGATCTTTGCGGCGCTGCGGCCGTCGACGACCTTGAACGTTTCGGTTTCGTAGAAGCAGCGGATCAACTCGGAGTTGGTGCCGTACTTCGGGTCCATCGCGCGGAGGAGCGTGGTGGCCGAGAACTTACCGCTTTGGTCGATGCGGACGACCAGCACGTCTTTCTTCGTGACGTTCAGTTCGATCCAGCTGCCGCGTTCTGGAATGATGCGGGCGGAGTGGAGCCGCTTGTCGACGCCTTCCATTTCGCTGATGAAGTCGACGCCGGGGCTGCGGTGCAGCTGGCTGACGACGACGCGCTCGGCACCGTTGATGATGAACTCGCCGCCGCCGAGCATGATCGGCATGTCGCCGAGATACACTTCTTCCTCGACCGGCTGCTCTTTGTTCAAGCGCAGCCACACCTTGAACGGGCGGCCGTAGGTCAAGCGGAGCTGACGGCATTCGTCGGGCGTGTAGCGCGGCTTGCCGAGTTCATAGCGAACGTATTCGAGCTTCAACGTCTTGTCGTAGCTCTCGACCGGGAAGATTTCGCGCAGCACCCCTTCAATGCCATGATCCTTCTTCTTCTCTTGCGCCGTGTCGAGCTGCAAGAACGTTTCGTAGCTGCGGACTTGGATGTCCGTCAGGTTCGGAATCGTGTAGTACTCGGTGGTGCGTCCAAAGCGGCGGACTTGTTGCGGGCGGAGGCGTCGTTCGGCCGAAGTCGCCATAAGAAGTCAAACTCCTACTGGTCGGAGAGCGGTACAGGCGGATCAAGAAACAAGCACGAAAACACGTCGCAGGGTCGGCGACGCGGTCGACTCACAACTTGCCGACGGACACGTGAGGAGTATCGAGAGCGGAAGCAGGCAAGACGGATCGGCGCGCACCCCGGCCGTTAACGACGCCGACGGTCAAAATGACCGACGAGCGACGCCAAGCGGCTCCGTTGCGGACACGCTGGATCACGAGCAAAAAACGTCTCGCGGACTGGTTCCGACGGTACCCCCCGCGGCTTTGCGAGAGTTGTGATTACAACTTCGCGCGGCCGCCGCAAACGACGCTCACGCTGAGCGGCGTTCGATTTAACCTGTGCGAACCAAAAGGGCCGTCGTTACTTGACGGCCACCTTCGCGCCGCCTTCTTCCAGTTCCTTCTTGAGCTTCGCGGCGTCTTCCTTCGAGATGCCGGTCTTGATCTTGCTCGGCACGCCTTCGACCAGGTCCTTGGCTTCCTTGAGGCCCAGGCCGGTGGCAGCGCGGACGACCTTGATCACGCCGATCTTGTTTTCGCCGAACGATTCGAGGATCACGTCGAATTCGGTCTGCTCAACCTTTTCGGCAGCCGGACCGGCGGCCGGGCCGGCCATCATCACGGCTCCGCCCGAGGCGGCCTTGATGCCGTGCTCGTTCTCGAGGTAATCCGCCAATTCCTTGGCTTGCTTCAACGTGAGAGCGACGATCTTGTCGCCGATTTCCTTCGTGACGGCGGAGTATTCTACGGTGGCTGCATCGGACATGGTTCTGCGGTCCTTTCTTCTACTCGGGTCTGCTAAAGACAGTGGGACGCGAACGACGTGGGCTGCGGTCTACGCGGGACGTCGTTCGTGTCGAAAAATAACGGGTTACGGGGACGGTAAACGAACTTATTTTTAAGGCCTCAGCACTCCAACCGTCGCACACGAGCTGCGACGGCCTACTGTCTGCCGCCTTCTACATATGGTTAAGCGGTCGGAGCCGCTTCGGCTTCCGGAGCTTCTTCCTTGTCGGCCAAGGTCTTGATCTGACCGGCCACCGTTCCGCCGGGGCCCAGCAACGCTGCGGCCAACTGCGACCCGGGACCGAGAATCAAACCGGCGATCTTCGACAACATTTCTTCGCGCGACGGCCACTTGCTGACTTCCTTGACCTGCGCCGCGCCGATACGCGCGCCGTCGACGACGCCGCCGCGAGCTTCGAACTGTGCCAGAGTTTTGTCTTCGGTCAGGGCCGTCACTTCTTTGGCTAGCGTGACGATGTCCGTCCCGCCCCACACCACGGCGAGCGACCCTTCGGCCTGCTCGAACGCAGCGGCCAGGGGAGTCCCTTCGACGGCCCGACGGGCCAGGCTGTTTTTCACCAGCACGAGGCTGATGTTCTTACTGCGGAGCTTGGCTCGCAGACTTTGGTTCTTGATCGCGTCGAGGCCGACGATGCTGACGAGCAGCGCATCGTTCACGCCTTGCAATTTCTTGCGGACGTCTTCGATCTGCAGATTCTTGACGAATTTACTCATAACGACCCTTTGCGGCGTTCGGCGTTAGCGTTGTGCGAACGAGTATTAGTGTGCGGACGGTTGTGTTTCGAGTGCTGCGTGTTTCGAGCGAGGCAAGCGGCGAACAGACGGCGACTACAGCGACAGGCGGATGCCCGGGCTCATCGTGGCGCTGATCGAGACGGTCTTCAGATACTGGCCCTTCACGGCGTTCGGCTTGATCTGCAGCACGAAGTTGATGAAGGCTTGAACGTTCTCGGCCAGCTTCTCGGGAGTGAAGCTCACCTTGCCGACGACGGCGTGCACGATGCCGTAATCGTCGTTGCGGAACTCGACCTTACCGGCCTTGTATTCCTTGACGGTCTTGGCGATTTCGGGCGTCACGGTTCCGGCACGCGGCGACGGCATCAGGCCGCGGGGGCCGAGCACCTTACCGAGCGGACCGACGAGACCCATCATGTCCGGGGCGGCGATACAGACGTCGAAGTCGGTCCAGCCCCCCTTGATCTTGGCTTGCAGGTCTTCGGCGCCGACTTCGTCGGCTCCGGCGGCCGTCGCTTGCGCGGCCAGGTCGCCCTTGGCGAACACCACGACGCGGAGGCTCTTGCCGATGCCGTTCGGCAGCACGACCGAGCCGCGGACGATTTGGTCGGCTTGCTTCGGATCGACGCCGAGCCGCATCGCGATTTCGACCGATTGGTCGAACTTCGTGTTGCCGAAGGTCTTCAGCATCGTGACGGCTTGCGTCAGCGGCAGCGGGTTCTTCGCCGGGGTCGGGTTCTTCTCGGCCAGGGCTTTGAAACGTTTCGATTGAGTGGGCATGGTAAGAGCTAGTTGACGGTTGACTGTTTACAGTTGACGGTGTTGAACGGCTGCAATTTTGTTGTCGGTCGGCAGTCGGTTGCGAAGCTGTCAACCGTCAACTGCCTACTGTCAACTACTCGACGGTGATTCCCATGCTGCGGGCCGTTCCTTCGACCATGCGGCGGGCGTGTTCGGCATCGCGGGCGTTGAGGTCGGCCATCTTCATCTTGACGATGTCCATGACCTGCGCAACCGAGACCTTGCCGACCTTGTCTTTGTTCGGCACGCCGGACCCCTTGGCCAAGCCGGCGGCCTTCTTCAGCAGCGCGGCGGCCGGCGGGCTCTTCGTAGCGAAATCGAACGAGCGATCGTTGTAGACGTTGACGACGACCGGGATCGGCATGCCGCCGGCGTCGCGCGTGCGGTCGTTGAACTGCATCACGAACTGACCGAGGTTCACGCCGAACTTACCGAGCGAGGTGCCGACCGGAGGGGCAGGGGTGGCCTGACCGCCGGGGACTTGAAACTTAACGGTGCCTACGAGTTGCTTTGCCATGATTCTTGTTGCGCTTTTGGTGCACTCCACTCGCTAAACCGCAAGCGAAGCGCCGGGCGTGCTAATGATTTGTTTACAGTGCTTCGAGTTGCCAGTATTCCAATTCGACCGGCGTCGACCGGCCGAAGATGTTGATCATGACCGTCACGCGGCCGTTCTGTCGGTCGATCGCGTCGACTTCGCCTTCCAAGTTCTCGAACATCCCTTCTGTGACCTTGACCCGATCTCCCTTGTCGAACTTGAACGTCAGCTTCTCGGCTTCGTCGGTCTTCTCTTCCGTCTTCTGCACGATCTTGGCGACGTCGGAAGCGGCCATCGGCGTGGGCTTGCCGCCCGAGCCGGTGAAGTCGCCGATCCCGCCCGTCTCGCGAACCAAGAACCACGTGTCGTCGTTCAACTCCATGTTGAGGACGATGTAGCCGGGATAAAGCTTGCGCTTGATGACCCGCTTCTTGCCGTTCTTGAACTCGGTAACCTTTTCGATCGGAACGATGATGTCGCCGAAAAAGTCGTCGAGCCCTTGAATCCGCACCCGACGTTGCAGCGCCTCGCGAATCGAATCTTCGCGGTTGCTCTGCACCTTCAGGATGTACCAATCGCGCTTACCCAACGCGACCGGCTTCTTCATTTCCTTCTTCGACGCCTCGGCCGCAGCCATCCACGACTCGAGCGTGCTCGGACGCTTCGGCGCATCGGCCGGCGCTTCGGTTGCCGAGGGGGCGGCTTCGTGAACGCCGGTCGACGACGCGTCCGCGGACGGCTCGCCGCCTTCCGGTCGTTCGTCGTCATTCGGTTGTTCGGTGTCGCTCATCGTCACTCTGCTCCCACCCACGTCCGACTCAAAATCCACACACACTTTCATCGCCGACGACAAGCCGCTGTTTACAGCGGGCCTGCGTCGTTTCGCGGCAACACGCCGATCGCGCCGAGGACCCATTGCCAGACGATGTCATACAAAAACAAAACCGCCGCCATGCCGAAGATCGTGATCATCACGACGATCGAAGTCTTCACTAAGTCGCTCCGCGTCGGCCACGAGACCTTCGCCATTTCGGCTTCGACCGAAATGAGGAAGTCCGCAAACCTCGGCATGTTGACCAAGCGGAAGCTCAGCCACCAGCCGACGAGCAACACCGTGCCGACGACTGCATAACGCGTCGAAGGCTGCGTGCTGAACGACAACTGCGTGCTCAACGACCAGCAGCCCAACGCCACGAGCAGCGCCAAGGCGCCGAACGTCGCTTGCCGCGCGATCCTGCCCTGACTGCGCTTGTACAGCTCGGTGCTGAACATAGCGCGCGTCCACGGCGTACCGATCACTTCGCCTTCGTTCGACATACGACCCTCGTTCCTTCACGCCGCGAGCGACACCCGTCGCCCGCTCTCCTCGGCACTCCGCCTCAGCAAACACTTCACTTCATTACCCGATCACCGACTCGAAAAAACAGCACGGGCGAAAGGAATCGAACCTTTAACCTGCGGTTTTGGAGACCGCTGCTCTGCCAATTGAGCTACGCCCGTATGTCTCAAAACCCTGTATTCCTAAACCATCGAGCGTCGACCCGCGACGAACTCGTCGCCGCGGGTCGACTGCCGATGAATCGCTTTTTACTTACTCAAGAATCTTCGTCACGACGCCCGAGCCGACCGTCTTGCCGCCTTCGCGGATAGCAAAGCGGACCTTCTCGTCCATCGCGATCGGGCTGATCAGCTCGACCGAGATCTTGACGTTGTCGCCGGGCATGCACATTTCGGCACCGCCGAGCAGCGTGACGCTGCCGGTGACGTCGGTCGTGCGGAAGTAGAATTGCGGGCGATAACCGCTGAAGAACGGAGTCGCGCGGCCGCCTTCTTCCTTCGACAACACGTACACTTCGGCTTCGAACTTGGTGTGCGGGGTGATGGAACCGGCCTTCGCCAGAACCTGACCGCGCTCAATGTCTTCGCGCTTCAGACCGCGGAGCAAGCAGCCGACGTTGTCGCCCGCTTGACCCGACTCGAGGGTCTTCTGGAACATTTCGACGCCGGTGACGACCGTCTTCTTCGGTTCCTTTGTGAGGCCGATGACGGCGATTTCGTCGCCGACCTTGACGATGCCGCGCTCGATACGACCGGTGGCCACGGTACCGCGACCTTCGATCGAGAACACGTCTTCAACTGCCATGAGGAACGGCTTGTCGATTTCGCGCATCGGCTCCGGAATGTAAGCGTCGACCGTGTCGAGCAAGTCGCTAATGCACTTGCTGGCGACCGGATCGGACGGCTTGTCGTACGCGCCCTTGGCCGAGCCGCGGGTGATCGGAATGTCGTCGCCCGGGTAACCGTAGTGCGTCAGCATTTCGCGGAGTTCCATTTCGACGAGCTCGAGGAGCTCGGCGTCGTCGACGAGGTCGACCTTGTTCAGGAACACGACGAGCGCCGGCACACCGACCTGACGAGCCAACAGAATGTGCTCGCGGGTTTGCGGCATCGGGCCGTCTGCGGCCGACACGACCAGGATCGCGCCGTCCATTTGGGCGGCGCCGGTGATCATGTTCTTGATGAAGTCCGCGTGGCCCGGGCAGTCGATGTGGGCATAGTGACGTGTGGCCGTTTCGTACTCGACGTGCGAGACGGCGATCGTCACGGTCTTCGTTTCGTCGCGAATGGTACCGCCCTTGGCGATATCGGCATACGACTTCGTTTGGGCCAAACCCTTTGCCGCCTGCACGGCGAGCAAGGCGCCGGTGGTGGTCGTCTTGCCGTGATCAATGTGACCGATGGTGCCGACGTTGACGTGCGGTTTGGTCCGCTCAAATACTCCCTTGGCCATTGCTTGCCTTGCTCCCTACGAATGATATCGATCGTTGTAAAAAACGTTGAAACTACAAATTCAAACTACGAACCGAGCCAAACAAACTCACGCCCCAAACGCACATCGCACTCGATCCCTACCAGAGCTGCTGACGGGAGTCGGACCCGTGACCTCGTCCTTACCAAGGACGCGCTCTACCAACTGAGCTACAGCAGCCGGTGCTCGATCCTCGGACACAAACAGCAGTCCAAACCAAACCCAAACAACTCTCGCAAACCCAAACAACTCTCGCAAACTCAAACAACCTTCACCGCACGCAAACTTCACTTCTCTTCATCTGCCATCAGAGCGGGTGAAGGGAATCGAACCCTCGCATGCTGCTTGGAAGGCAGCCGCTCTACCATTGAGCTACACCCGCGTGACGCAAATCGACAAGCCTTAGCGCAACCGGGCGAACGACGACGCGGATCAAGTGGAGGGTACAGGATTCGAACCTGTGAAGACGTAAGCCACCAGATTTACAGTCTGGCCCCTTTGACCACTCGG
>CAMCTH010000154.1 GCA_945877965.1 Planctomicrobium piriforme
AAAGAAGCCAATACCACGAAAAGCGCCTAGCGCTCATTGAAGGCAAAGCAGCCAAACGGCGAGGGAATTCATAGACATCTTCGCAGTCAACTACGGCTAGATTAGTTGGGACGATCCGGCCGTGATGGCTAAATGATTCCGCACTTACGATCAAGCAGGTTCACTAAATCTGCTCGTGAAATCGCGACCGGTTGCAACACACGTGCTGCCGGCCTGCTATTAAAAAACTGATCCATCGGTGATGAAGGTTTCATCGGCCCTTTGCGGGCGAGGAGACCTGGAGCTGACGACGAAGCGTCGGAAGCAACACCACCCGGAAGAGATCGTGCGGAAGCTGCGGGATGCGGATGCGATGCTCAGCGTCGGGAAGGATCTGGCGGCCGTGTTGCAGACCTTGGAAGTGAGCGGTCAGACGCTCGATCGTCGGCGGAGCCAATACGGCGGGATGAAGGCCGAGGAGGCGAAGCGTCTGACGTCCCTGGAAGACGAGAATCGGCGGTTGAAGCAGTTGGTGGCCGAGCAGTCGTTGGACATCCAGATGCTGAAGCACTTGAGCGAGGGAAACTGGTGAGCCCCGCTCGGAAGCGGGCGGCGGTGAACGCATTGCAAGCGAAGTTCACCGTCTCCGAGCGCAGGGCCTGCCGGGTGATCGATCAACCGCGCAGCAGTCAGCGTTATGCGTCGCCGCCGCGCGACGATGAACCAACGCTGCTGCAGCGGATGCCTGAGCGTCCTTCCTACGAAGAACTGATTGCAGCGGTCGATCCGGCGTTCCTCTTCCGGCGGCGGTTCAAGAGGGATCTCATGATAACGCCGGGGTCGTACGAACAGGAACCTGTTCTCGAAGTACAGCGGGGATCGCTTGTCGAAAAATCTCTTACGCAACGACGAGTCCCCGGCAAAGCAGCGCCGGCAACCGAAGTGCCGGCGGTCATCCGTTGAGAATAGGATCCCGGGCGGCGTGCGCTGAGGTGCTCTCAACGCACGCCGATGACTTAATTGTCAAAGATCGATTTCACGACGCGCGTCGCGAAGTCCGCAGCAGGGACTCGGGCCGATCAGGGCGCCGCCCCCCAGTCGAGTTGGGGCGCAAAACCATGATTTCTTCGCCGGTCGGATTACCGCGTCGACTCTGCGGAGCCGCTGCCGAACTCTTTCCGGCAACGCTGTTCAAGTTGCGTCACCTGCGTGATTTGTTTGACGAGCCGCAGCAATAAATCCAACTGCGGCTCGTGGCTTACCACGGCTTCTAGCGGATTGTCGCTCGCCGACCAGGCTTGCCGCAGCGTCTCGGCAATGACGAGTTCACAATCCAACAGATCCGAGTTTACCCCGGCTAAGCAGGCGATCATCGTGTGGCTTTCCGCCTGGGCCTCGACGCGATGTTCATAGATCCGACGCCGTCGACGCTCGTAAGCGGGATCGAGGGGCGGCGTGGACGATTCCTCGACGGCGAGATTCTCCGCCGGGGCGATCTCCTCTTCCCGGTTCATGAGGTTCTCGGTTTCGTGCTGAGCGTGATTCATCGATCATCCTTTCTAAGTTTGGGTTCGGACCGTGAGCAAGCTACGGCTAGGCCGCCGCGAATTTTTCGCAACGCGTCGCCGTGATAATGAAGCCCGAGCTGCTGCAGCACCGGTTCCAGACGTCGCTTGGCGGCGCGGAGCGTGCGCTTGCCGGCCGCCGTGATTTCCTCGAGTTCGCGCCGGGCGCGCCGCTCTCTTCGCAGCAACTCCAATTCACCGCGGACTTCGGCGACCAACCGGAGCTGACGTCCCAGGTACACGGCCCGCGTGCGGCCGGCGAACCGAAAACGAAGTCGCCAGTAACCGCATGAGCCGCGGTCGTCACAAACGAGACCTCCTTGTCGACGCAACACTTCTAGTTCTGCGCGCTGAAGTCCGAGGCGGTGAAGCGTTGGGAAGGATTGAGCGGCCGGGCCGTCCCGCGTCGCGGCGCTGAATTCGATGGTGATTTCCATTTCGTTAACTCCTTGGCCAGTGAGATCATTTGAACGCCGATCGCCAACAACTCGGCCACCGACTTGTCGCCCCGCGGATTCGTCTTTTCTCCGTGCTGCTTCAGACCGTGTAGAAACGGTTCGCGAACCTGTGGGGCCTGCTCCAGAAACAGGGCGCTCAATTGACTGAATTGCAGCCGCAGCGCGCGCTCCAGCGGATCCGTCGTGTGCGCGGCTTCCCGAAGTAGCGGAGCGGTGATTTGCTGCGCAACGACGCGCTGATAATGGCTTAAGGCTTCCCGGCGACGTTGCCGACTGGGTTCATCCTGGGCGGCCAGCATGGCGGCTTGCAGCTGCTCGACGGCGCCCGCCAAGTCGGCCGGCGGAGCGATCACCGCGGCCTTCGGTTTGAAGTATTCGATGGAACCGATTCCCGCACTGGCACAATCGAGAAACGCGCCGTTCACCCAGTTGGACTCGCCGCGCGCCAGCGCAAAACGGATCGCTTCCAGGTCCTGCGGCTCGGGAAACCATTGGCAGATCTCGTCGATCTCCAGTCGCCGATGCCGCTTGAGCAACTGCAGATCCTCGATCACCTTCGCCATGCCGACGGGGTCCTGCGGGGAGAGGAGGTGCGGCGTCCAACGGACGAACGTCAACCGGATTAACTCGTCGGAATCCGTCTCTTCCTCGGCGACTTCCGGCGGCAATTTTGCTCCGCCCGGCCCCTTTTTACGAGTCGCAGCGTCGGCGGTCCGTTCCGCGTCGGACTCGGCTTGCCAGGCCGCGAACCGTTCCTCGCGTTCTCGTTCACTCGGTCCTTGCTTCACGCCGAAGTGCGTACTCAGCAGCTCCACATCCGACTGCTTCAAACGGCCGAAGCCGGTGTGCGGCGCCGCTGCCAACCCGAAGGAACGCAACAGTACGGCGTCGGCGAGGGAGCCGGTGAGAAACAACGCTCGCTGCGGGCCCTCCAGGGCGTCGCAGGTGTGCCGGTCCTGTAATACGGCGAAGGCGGGAGCCCGGTTGCCGCAGACGCAGCCCTCCTCGGTCAGTAGATTCACCGGTTTGCCCGCTGCCGGATCGCGGAGCAGGATGAGACCGACGTCGGGCGCAGCCAGCAGCGGATGTAACGTGAGGCCTCCGGTACGATCTCGACGTGCGACTCCTCCGCGGATCAACTTCGGTGCGGAATGGCGTTCCTGCAAGTAGGCCGTCGCTGCAGCGGGATCCGCCGGGCCGCGCAGCGCGCAGTCGTCCGCGCGCCGGCTGCTCCAAGGCTCCGCTAGTTCGTACGGTCGACACAATGTCAGATAAGTTGCCCAGCAGGCATTCATCGCTGCTCTCCGTAAAACGTGGGATCATTTCGACCGCGGCGGAGACGACGCGGCGGTCGTCGGGGTCGACGGCCGGTGGGCTTGATCGTCCACCGCGCTCGGCGACGCTGCCGGCACGATTCCGCGCCGGGCCTGCGCCAACTCATACCGCTGCGTCCAGCGCTGTTGACGAAAGGCTAGTTTTCGGCGTTCTAGCTGCAGGAGTTGTTCGGAGTGCCGCATCTCTGTCATCAACTTGAGATACTCCAGCGACTGGTCCGGACTCAGCGGCATCTCCGTCGCTTGAATCGCTTTGGCATGCAAGAGCAGCGCCGCATCGGCGAGTTGCTGCGACGGATCGCTCGGCAGACGCTGCCTGGCCTCGAGCAGCGACTTGGCGGCATACGGGCCGCCGAAGTAAGCGACCCGCAAGCGGGCGGCGACGTCGTCGCGGCCTGCGTCGCCCTCCGGCGTGATCACCCGGGCGACGATCCAATGCTCGGCGGCGAGCATGGGACGCACGTCCCAGTACAAGGCTTCGAGAATCCGTAAGACCGAGGACTCGAGCTGCAAGAGCCCGCAAATCTCGGCGGCGTCGACGTTCGCCAAGACCAGCGACTGGACGGCGCAGCGCAACTCGGTTTGTCCCCAGAGGACTTCGGCCGCCGCCAGATCCGGATCGTTGCGTTCCGCGGCCGCGCTTGCGCCCCGTGCGACGCGCCGAAAGTACTTCACGGCCTGCCGCATCAGCGCGTCAAATTCCACCGGCGGCCGCGGGCTGCCGCCCGCGACGAACCGCATGACTAATTGTTTGCGCCAGGCGGCGCCGAACTCGGTGCGCTTGAGCTGCCGCCACGTTTCCAGATCACTTAGCATGGAGTTATCACCGTTTCACGAATTCGTTGTGTCACACTCGGCGTGATTTTCGGTCGACGGAGCTGACATAACAACGGATAAGTTCTGGCGTAGCTCCGCCAGCCGCTCTAAAACCAAGCGATAGCCTGTTCCCGTTTTGCTTTCGATGAACGCACGGATCGGCGACGGCAGGCGCTTATACACGTGATCGACGCGCGGCGTGTGCCGGAGCACTTCGTTTCGGCGGTAGTCGCTCGTCGTAATCCAGGCGCCGGGGACTTGATTCAGCAGCTGCACGAAGTGCGCCTGTTCCAGGCTCACCGGATAAGGCCGACCGGCGAGCCATACGATCTGCTGCTCGAGATCCACTGTCAGCAACGGAGGGGGTGCAGGGGGCTCGGCGGCGGCGACGACCGGGAGCGACGGCACGCGCCCCAGCAACGTCTCGATGAGCTCCATGAGTTGAAAATACGGCGTCGGCGTTTGGCGCACGGCTTGGAGCAGTCGCCGTGCGTCGGGGTTACGGACGATTCGACTCCAAGTCGGCAGGGGAACGGCCTGGCCGTCTCGCGGCGGAGAGACCGTAATTTGAAAACCGTTGCTCACGGGACGCACGTCAAACTGCGAAAGCGCGGCCGTGATCGGCTGCCGCGGGTCGCAGGCGTACTGCACGCTCAGTTGCCAGAGTCGGGTCGGACTCGGTCGCAGGCGACTCAACTCCGCATACAACTCGCACAGGACCCGTTCCTCGGCTGCGCGATCGAGTGGGGCCTCGGTCTCGCTTCGACAGCCGATCTGCCCAGATGCCTCGAGCTGCAAATCGTCCGCGGCCGCCCGCCGTGCCGCTTCGCGTTGCGCTTCTGCTCGCAGCCGCCGATTGCGGTGATAATGGATCGTCTGGACGGCGCCCGTCTGCGGAAAACCGAGGAGTGCCGCCATGGCTTGGCGTAGGTCGTCGGCGTCCGGACTCCGCCGAGCGTCGCCCGGTGACGACGGTGAGGCTGCGGTCGGCGAGCTGTGCGGCGACGAAATGGTCCGCGCAGGGTGTGCGCCTCCGGGCCGCGCACTCAGCGCGGCCGGAGGGCGAAACTCCGTTCGCGGAGTGGCGGTATTTCGGCGAGGGGGTCGAGACTTCATGGCGAGGTTCTCCAGGGGGCAAAAGGTTCCTGCGGTCGTGTTGGTTTTTTCGGCCGAGGGTGTTGCGTGAATACTTCCCCGGTCAAACCAAAAAGGCAAAAGGCTGTATAGGCCTGCATGGCTACGTTCTTGTGTTGGTGTAAGGTATTATTTAGAAACAACTTAGGGCGAAGCATGCGGCTCGGTGCCGGGGCGAGGACACTTGGCAAATACACGGGCGTGGAGGACCGTTCGCCCCGTTGAAAGAGAATGCGACGGGCCTACTGGGGGCTTCCGTTTTCACGTCGCTGCGGCCGCCGAGCACCGCTACGAGAGGCGAATACTCACCTTGATTCGGGTCGCTGCGGCCCCGGGTCGCGCGTCCGCGTTGATTCGTGGCGCGAGTCCCGAGCGGACCAATCGACGACGACGTCTGCTCGGCGGTCACGAGCCGGCCTGCCGATTCGCAGCTCCTGACTTGGGGGAGATCCAGTCGCTCGCCCGTCAACCGGCGCCGACACAGAACCGGGGGCGAGCGAAGATCTGCCAAGCAGTTGGGTAACGAGCGAATACGACGAGACCGCCGCCGCCGGGGGCGTCTCTACTGGGGCTCGCCGCTAAATAATTGCGACAAACGAGTCAATACACTTGGGGGAGTGCTTATTGATGTCTGCACAATGAATGACCTCGTGGCGCCCAACGGAAGCCACGGATCGTCCGGCTTCGCGTTGCTTCGCCGGGGGCAGTCGGTGCGCAGGCATGAATCGCTACGGCGTCTCACGATGCGCCGTCGAAGGAGTCGAGAATGTCGGCGGGTGTTATTGAAAAAAAGCGGACGAACCGGCGCTGTATTCAGGACGCGTTTTCGTCTTTGTCGATGCGGGGACGAGGATGCGATCGCAGTTCATCGCGGCAACCTTCTGTCACGCCGTTACTCCGGAGAGTAAATTAACGTAATGCCTCGGGTTCGCTTCGTCATGATCGACCGTCCCCCGTTCGTGAGGAGCAAACGATGTCCCTCACGCTTGACCAAATCCGAGCCATCGAACGGATGGAAATCGTCGATGAGGCGATGGTCGCGGTACTGCAAGCTAAATCGCCGGCGGAACGTCTGGCCGTCGCTCACGCGATGTGGCGTTCGGCGCGCGACATGATCCGCAGCCTCCTGCGAGCCGAACACCCCGCGTGGTCGTTCGCAGAGGTGGAGCGGGAGACGGCGCGGAGGTTACGCGATGGAACATCCTGATCTCCTGCGCTATCTTGCCGATGCATTCGATCGCTTGCAATTGCGCTATTCGGTGACCGGTTCGACGGCCACGATCGCCTACGGAGAACCCCGTTTTACTAACGACATTGACGTCGTCGTGGAATTACCGATTGCGCGAGTAGACGATTTTATCGCCGCCTTTCCCGCCCCCGACTTTGATGTCAGCCGTACGGCGGTGGAATCAGCTGCGACTCAATGACGAGCATTTAACTTGATCCATCCTGCCTCGGGCTTGAAGGTAGACGTGTTCGTCGCCGCACAATCGGAATTCGATCGCCAACGTCTGGACCGGGCCCGACCGTTATCTGTTTTCGCGGATCGCACCGTCTCGTTCGCGACGGCGGAAGACGTGATCCTTAAGAAGCTGCAATACTTCCGAGAAGGAAGTTCGGAAAAGCACTTGCGCGATATTGCCGGAGTACTCCGTATTCAAGGTGAGCGGGTTGATCGCACTCGCATCGTCCACTGGGCCGAGCGGCTGGGATTAAGTGAAATCTGGTTGCTCGTGTTGAATCGCCTGGCAGGAGAATCCGGTACTTCACCTCCGTCGGCCCCGTGAAGAATTCGGGTGCGATCGTGTTCCCGCCGCGGCGAGCGACGCTCCGCCGACTTTTTCGTGTAGCTTACGAGTTGACGCAGACCGCGGCGCGCGAAACCTGCTGACCGGACAGGGGGTCCGCCGCCGAGCACCGCTCCCGCTTGTGCTCCCACGGCAACTCGGGGAGCCGAGCTATCGGCGAAGGCCCGCTGACCCGCACCTCGACCCCCGCGAGCGGGTCTCCGTTCGCTGATTCCCGCCGGCGGATCGCTCGCGGGCTTCGACGCCCCCTCTCCCGACTCCGGGCTCGTTTGAATGCCGGGCGCGTCGCACCTCACCCTGCACTCCGCCGCGACGCTCTGGGAATTCCGTTTGGTTCAAGCTTCAGGGGCGATGTCACGCCCTCAGCTCCATTTTTCAACCCCGGGAGGACTCATGCCACTCTGGATCGTGACGGCCCTGTTGCTCACCGTCCTGACGGTGACCCTCTGCACGCTGGTGCGTCAGGTCCGACTCGTTCGAGCCTTACGCCGTCTCATCGTCCGACTCATCAACCTGGGGAGAAATCGCCATGCCTGATGTTCGCTTTGCACTCTCTATATCGTTGCTCGTCGTGTTCTTCGTCGGCTGCGACGAGCAGGAGACAAAACTCCGCGCATGGCAACAGCAACAAGTCGAACTGTTGCAACGACAGTCCCAGGAAAACTCCGCCGCCGCTCGGGCCTTGGTCGAAGCCGATGCCCAAAGCCGCCGACAATTCGTCGCGCTCGAACAAGCGGTCCAAGCCGAGCGACGACAATGGGCCGATCAGTACACGGCTCTCGAGGCCGATCGCAAAGCGTTGGCCGCCGCCCGCGAGCGCGTACCGCTGCTCGCGACCGCCTTTCAGGGACTTGCGACGCTAACGCTGGGAATTGCTGCTTTATGGGTTTGCGGGCGGTTACTCGGCCGGATGTCGAGCGACGATGACGTCGGGGAGTTGGAGGAGACGCTCATCTTGTCGCTCGCCGGGGAGACGGACCTCTTCACCGACGAGAAGGTTCTGCTGCCCCGGTCTCCTGAAGTCCCGGTCCGAGAGCAGGCATCTCCCCCCATCGCAGCGCCCGCCCTCGGCAAAGATTAGTCCATCCCCTTTCATCCAGGAGAAATTATCGCGTGTCGCACATCGTCAGCATTCAAACCGAAGTTCGCGATCCGGCGGCCATTCGTTCCGCTTGCGATCGACTGGGGCTGCCGCTTCCGGTCCACGGAACTGCTCGCCTCTTCACAACCGAAGCCACCGGTCTACTCGTTCAACTCCCGCGGTGGCGGTACCCGGTCGTCTGCCAAACCGAAACCGGTACGCTCGCCTACGACAACTATCGCGGCGCGTGGGGCGAGCAGGTTCACCTGGATCGATTCCTGCAATGTTACGCGGTGGAGAAGACGCGGCTGGAAGCGCGTAAGCAGGGGCACGACGTCGTGGAGCAGACGCTGGCCGACGGCTCGATCCGAATCACGGTCCAAGTGGGAGGCGCCGGATGAAAACAATCGTTCTCGTCGTCGCCCCGGATGGCGCGACGCGCGTCGAGACGCACGGCTTCGTCGGCGCCGCCTGCCGTGGAGCCAGCCGATTCATCGAACTCAGCCTCGGGACGAAGACGGCTGAAAAGCTTACATCGGAGTATCACCAAGTCCCCTCCACGTCGTCTGTGATCGAGCGGCAATCCGCCGGCGGCAGTTGACGTTGCCGCTCACCGCCGCCAGAGCGATTCGACGCTCCCGTCTCGTACCCAGGATTGCGCCCGACGGCATAAACCTATCCCTTTAATAACTTGAGGAACTCCCAATGTCGCTCACCGAGCGCTTACGTGAATTGATCGATGCCTGCTTTACCGGAATCTGGATCCAATCCCATGAGCATGAGGATGCACTGGCCGAGATCGCCCGGCTCTGTCGCGAGCAGAACTGGCGGCTGGCGACTTGGGACGTCGCCCGCGGACTCTCGGTTGCCGGCGGCGGGGACTCGACCGTGACCGCCGTCGGCTCCGATCC
>CAMCTH010000155.1 GCA_945877965.1 Planctomicrobium piriforme
AGGTGCTGTCGATAAACCCATTTAGCCGCGGGGCTCGTCCCCGCGCGTCTGTGGATCGTAATCGAGCGCGCTTCAAAGAATGCGCGGGGTCGAGCCCCGCGGCTAAATAATGCGAGCGCTGCGCACTTGAAATTAGGCCACGCTCTGCGGCATAGTGCCTGCCAGCGAGTTCGATCCCGGCGCGCGACGGGCTCGAACTTGCGGCCTGCGGCGGGAACGGACACCGACCGACGAGGCGAGCCGGGCCACTGAACAATCCCCGGTTCCCATGCTCGTCGGCACGGCCTCGTTCTCCCCGCGATCGCGTCGCTGGCAACCGTCGGCCGAGCGGTGGTGAGCAAATTGAACGCGATTGAATGTCGCCCGCGTTCGGTAGGTTCAGCGAAACAAACTCGCCGACCAAACCCGAGCCGCCGCGACGCGGGCTGCTCGACCGGTGCGTCGTCGTCCGCTCCCGCGGAGCGGCAACCTTGTTCACGTTTTGGTTCGCCCCGTCGCTCCACGCCGGACGACGACGCCGAATTTTTCGACGCGCAACGTGATGCCGCGCGCATTGTGAACGGTTCGCGCTGCGATGCGTCGCTTAGCCCGGTCGTCCTCGACCGGGTGGACGAGATGCGCGCCGCGAGGACGCGGCGGCTAAGCGGTCGGAGCACGGTGCAGACGCGCGGGGGCGAGCCCCGCGGCTAAATGAGAAGAGGCAAACGCGCTACTCGGCGTAGCGTTTGACGAACAGCGCGGCGGCTTGGCCTTGCGGGGTGACGCTCAGCTTCAAGAACGAGTCGCCCGTTGCTTGCGTTTCGCGGACGACGTTCACTGGGCAGGCCGGGTCGGGCGTGCGGAAGTTCTTCGTGGCGAAGAGAGAGCCGTGATGCAAAGCGAGCACGCCGGAGATCAACTCGACCATGCCGCTGCCCGCGCCGAGGTTGCCGAAGTAGCTCTTCGGGGCGCTCACCGGCACCGGCTTGTCGAGGCCGCTGAAAACATCCCGGATCGCGCGAGCCTCGGCTTCGTCGCACGTGCGGGTCGACAGGCCGTGCGCTTGGATATGTCCGACGGCCCACGGCGTGGCGCCGGCGTCGCGGAGCGCGGCGCGCATCGCGTTCGCGAGCGCCAAGTCGCGGAGCGCGACGCGATTCTTGTCGGCCGCCGTCGACGAGCCCGACCCGACGAGTTCGGCGTAGATCGTCGCGCCGCGAGCCTGCGCCGTTTCCAACAATTCGAGGACGACGACGCCGGCCCCTTCGCCGAGTACGGCCCCGTTGCGATTGAGATCGAACGGACGCGACGCCTCGGTGGGATCGATCGGGCCGTTGGGCCCGATGCCGCCGGCGACTTCCTCTTGCAGGGCGGCGTGGATCGCCTTCATCGTGTGGATGCGAGTGCCGGTCGCACCGACGATCATCGCATCGGCATGGCCGCGCTGAATGACGCGGAGCGCTTCGCCGACGGCCGTGCACCCGGCCGCTTCGCGCAGGGTGAGCGAATTGTTCGGGCCGCGCAGGTCGTTGTAGATCGCGATGTGGCTGGCCGGCATGTTCGGCAGGTACTTGAGCAGCCAGAGCGGGGTCATCTTGGGCATGCCTTGCCCGCCCCACTTCGAGAAGTCGAATTGGCGTTCGGCGTCGGTACACGTTTCGATGCCGGAGCCGAACTCGTCGGGCTCGCTCAGCATGTAGTCGGTGCCGAAGACGACGCCGGTCCGCTCCGGGTTGTGGCCGCCGTCCATCAGGCCGGCATCGGCGAGTCCGCGCTCGGCGGCGGCGACGCCCATCTGGCACTCGCGGTTCATCACCTTAAGCGCCTTGCGGATCGCCTTCTTCTTCTCGATCGGCAGAGGGCCGAAGCCGTCGATGTCGTTATTGAACTCGCTGCACGGGGCGGCGAAGGGCGTGGGGAGCGCGGAGCCGCGATTGCCGTCGATCAGCGTGACGCCGCTGCGGCCGGTCGAAAGGGCGTCCCACAGTTGCTCCTTGGTGTTCCCCAAGGGACTGATGAGACCCAAGCCGGTGATGACGACGCGACGCGCTGCGGGCGATGCAGAAGAGTTAGCCATGCGGCGTATTGTAAATTACGTGCCGCAGGGGCGAAAGGTCGGCAGATGCGGCGTTCGCGACGACAAATCGTCCCCATCTGCGGAAGTACATCCGCAGCTACTGATGCTGGGACCATCTTCGCATTGCGCTTAGTAGCGCGGTTGCGAGGGGGCGAGCGGGGCGACGTTCGGCAGGCCGCCGAGGATCGACGGCGGCGTGAGGGCCGCGGGTTGCGCGGGGGCCGGAGTGCCGCCGGGCAACATGCCGGGAAGCAAGTTCGGCAGCATGCCGGGGATCGCCTGGATGCCCGTCGGCGCGGCGGCGGCAGGCGCGGCCGTCGGCATGGCTTGCGGCATGCCGGCTTGCCACGGCTTGCTCTCGATGAACAGCAGCAGTTCGCCCCGATCGGGTCCGCCGCCGAGCGCGTCGGGCAGACGGAAGCCGCCGCTCGTCACGGCATCGACGGTCGACGGCAACGGCACGACGCCGAGGCTCACCAACAGCACCTGATCGATCGGCCAGCGGAAGCGATCGTGCAACCGGAACTGGCTCACTTGCGGCACTTCGATCTTCGTGCGCTGCCGCGAGGCGACGGCCGAGGGGACGTCGACGCTGAGCGCTTGCAGACGTTCCAACTGATCGATGCTCACCTTCACCACGGCATCGAGCGAGCGACCGTCGAGCGAACCCAACGGACTGATTTCAATCGACATCCCTTCGTCGTACTGCGCCGACTTCGCTTCGAAGCCGGGCCAGGCGTCGGCCCGCATGACGACGTCGGAAGTGTACGGGCGGGGACGCAGCAAACTGACGACCGACGCTTGGCCGCTGTTGATGAACAGTTGCGGCGAGCCGTGCTCGCGGAAGTCGGTCCGCTTCTTCAGTTCGGCTCCCAGCAGCGAAGCATCCTCGCGGGCGATGAGCCAAGCTTGGATCCCTTGCGTCTGCACCGGCACCGGTCGCAGAGCTTGTTGCGAACGGATTCGCCAACTGGGGCCGTCGACCGAGATGATGCGAACGTTGACCGATTGCGATTGCCCTTCGGACTTCAAGAACCGATCGACGACGTCGGCGACGATCGATTGAATCTCGGGGATGTGATAGACGCGCAACGTCTTGGCGTCGGCGCTGAGCACGCTGACGACGCTCGAGTGCCACGCTTCGTAGCCCGTCTCGCGCAGAATCCAATCGATGATCGCTTGCTCGGGTCGATTGGTGCTGGTGACGCGCATCGTGTAGGGGCTGATGTCGTACTCGCGCCAGACTTGGCCGTTCTGGTTCGGCAGCGCGCCGGTGCCGCTGGTGATCTTGGCAATGGGTTGTCGCGGGGCATCGTTGAGCGGAGTGAGTCCGTTGTTCGTCGGCAAGTTGCCCGACGCACTCGTCTCGCCGGTGGGCGAACGCCATTGGCCGTTGAAGGTGTTCGAAGCCGGCGCGGTGCCGTTCGGCACGGCGACTCCGGGAACGGGAGTCGTCGCGGCAGGCGTCGACGGCGAGTTGTTGGTCGGTGTTGTGGCAGTCGGTGCGGCGGCGGTCGAGGGCGGCGGATTCGTGGGTGCGGCGCTGGCCGGAGTTGCGGCCGCGGTCGGTTGCACGCCGGTCGAAGCGCCGATCGGCGCGACGCCGGCGGTGTTCGGCGGGAACGACGAGGCCGGCGGCGGGACGGTCGACTGGGCGCGGACCGCAGGTGCGAGCAGCGAACCGATTACGAGAACGAGCGGAAGAACGAAGCGCGCCATGTTCCTACCTCCATGCAGGACGAGGGGGCGGGAGTGTAGGGAAAGCGGCATTTCGCAACAAGAGAGACATGGAAAGGGGGGAGGGCGGAAGGGGAGAGGGGACGGAAAAGTCGCAGATCGCGGCAAATCCTTCCCCCTTCCGCCCTCCCCCTTCCACCTTCGCGGCAATTCGCGACAATACGGGGTTTACTTACAACTCGGCACGGCACGCGAGGGCCTCACTACGATGTCTGAGATCATCAAGTACCAAGGGATCACCTTCGACGACGTGCTGCTAGAGCCGGCATATAGCGACGTCGTGCCGGCAGATTGCGATGTGCGGACCCGTCTCACCAAGCGGATCGAACTCCACATCCCGCTGCTCAGCAGTCCGATGGACACCGTGACCGAAGCCGAGATGGCGATCGCCCTGGCTCAGGAAGGCGGCATCGGCATCATCCACAAGAACCTCTCGATCGAGCGGCAAGTCGAAGAGGTCGACAAGGTGAAGCGCTCGGCCAACGGCATCATCGTCGACCCGGTGACGCTGCCGGCAGACGTCACGGTCCGCCGCGCTCGCGAGATCATGGCCCAGGCGAACGTCTCGGGCGTGCCGATCGTCGGCGCCGATGGCAAGCTTGCCGGCATCCTCACGCGTCGCGATCTCCGCTTCTTGGAGAACGACGACACGCCGATCTTCAAGGTAATGACCAAAGATCACCTTGTAACGGCTACGGGTACCGTAACGCTTGAGCAAGCTGAGAAGATTTTGATGGTAAATAAGGTCGAGAAACTTCTACTGGTTGACGAAAATTACAAACTGACCGGACTGATAACCATCAAAGACATCGACAAGATGCGGCGGTTCCCGAATGCATGCAAAGACCGCTACGGTCGTTTGCGGGTCGGGGCTGCGGTCGGGATGTTCGAGATGGCTCGGGTGGAAGGTCTGATCGGCAAGGGAGTCGACGTCTTGGTCGTAGACAGTGCTCACGGGCATTCGTCGAACGTGATCGAGACGGTCCGCCAAATTAAACAGCGGTGGGACATCGACGTCGTTGCCGGGAACGTTGCTACGGAAGAGGGCGCCGCCGACCTGATCCAGGCCGGGGCCGATGCCGTGAAGGTGGGCATCGGACCGGGTTCGATCTGTACGACGCGCGTCATCTCGGGTGTGGGAGTGCCGCAGATCACCGCGATCTCGCGAGCCGCGCGGGCCGCCGAGGCCACCGGCACGCCGATCATCGCCGACGGCGGCATTCGTTACTCGGGAGACATTACGAAGGCGATCGCCGCCGGGGCGAGCGCCGTCATGATCGGCGGACTGTTCGCCGGTCTCGATGAGAGTCCCGGAGATACGATCCTGTTTCAAGGTCGGACCTTCAAACAGTATCGCGGCATGGGTTCGCTGGGAGCCATGGTCAAGGGCTCGCACGAACGCTACCGACAAGGAAGTCAGGAGCGAGGCACGAACAAATTCGTACCCGAAGGGGTCGAAGGTCGGGTCCCGTTCAAAGGCAATTTGAGTGGTTTCACGTATCAACTCGTAGGCGGTCTGCGGGCCGGCATGGGTTACTGCGGAACCAAGAACATTGAAGAGCTGCGCACCAAGGCGCGGTTCATACAAGTCTCAGCCGCTAGCGTTCGGGAGAGCCATCCCCATGACATTTCGATTACGCAAGAGTCGCCGAATTACAGCGCGGAACGGAGCGACGGCGAATAGCCTCCGCGCGTTCCTCGCCCTCACGCTGGGAACGTGCGTTGCCGCCTCCGGCCTCGCCGCCGAGTCCGGCAGCCGCACCGCTAACAGTGCGCTGCGGTGGAAACCGCGGACCGCTTCAACTCAGTCCGTCGCACACACCGAACCGCGCGTGATCGTCGATCACGAAGTGATTCAAACGCACGCGACCGGCAACCCGCTGAACGATCCGTTCGGCGATAACAAGTTGCCGAGCACCACGACTCCGCCGTCCACCAGCGCGCCGTCGACGAGTGCCCCGAGCACCATCACGCCGGCTCCGATGCCCCCGCGTGCGCTGAGCCAACCGCTGACGCCGCCGTCGCTCACGCAACCGCCGTCGCCGACCGACTTGCCGAACCTGCCGTCGATTCCGCCGAGCAATTCGCAAGCGCTGAACAGCAGCGGCTATGCCGACGAGCCCTGTCCGAAGCCGAGCGACTTGAAGCCGATCGGAGAGTTGACGAACAAGATCTCGGCCAGCAAGGGCGACCTGCCGCAAGAGTGCTTGATCGACGATCGCGTCGAGCCGTCGATGAATCGCGACTGGGGCTGCACGACGTACACCTGGAAGGCGTCGGGCCTCTGCCACAAGCCGCTCTACTTCGAAGAAGAAGCGCTCGAACGTTACGGCCACTCGACCGGCCCGATCTCGCAGCCGTTCGTCTCGGCCGCGCATTTCTTCCTCACCGTGCCGGTGCTGCCGTACAAGATGGGCGTCGAACTGCCGTGGGAATGCAAGTACGCCTTGGGCTACTACCGCCCGGGCAGCTGTGCCCCGTACATCGTGCCCCCCGTGCCGGTCAGCCCGCAAGGGATCGTGAACCAAGCAGCGTTCACGGCCGGGTTGATCTACGCTCTGCCGTAACGGCGAGCGTCGACCGAGTTCATCAAGCTAAATGCTTCATCGCACTCCGAAGCCCAGGGACCAACGTCTCTGGGCTTTCGGCGTTACAGAACCCTCTCCCCGCCGGGGAGAGGGCAGGGTGAGGGGTGAATTGCGGACGAGATCGAGCGCCGTCGAGAGCCGGCCCCTCATCCGACGACTTCGTCGCCACCTTCTCCCCAACGGGGAGAACGTAATCGATACCGTGACGAGCAATGGAACTTTGTCCCACCCTGCGAAATCGGTGCGGCCTACGCCTGCGGCTGCAAGACGGTCGGGTCCATCCAAAAATGTTCCCAGACGTGGCCGTCGAGGTCTTGGAAACTCCGCTCGTACATGAAGCCATGATCGGCCGGATCGCGGAACGGTTTCGCCCCGGCGGCAATCGCCTTGTTGACCACGTCGTCGACCTCCGCGCGACTCTCCTGGTTCAGCGCGATCAGCACTTCGGTCGCTTGCTTCGTATCGCCGATCGCACGGCCCGGCGGCAGGAACGATTGAAATTTTTCATGCGTTAGCAGCATCGAGTAGATGTTCTCGCTGATGATCATGCAGGTCGCCGTCTCGTCGGTGAACTGCGAGTTGAACGTGTAGCCGAGCTTCGTAAAGAACGCGATCGACTTCTGCAGATCCTTAACGGCCAGGTTGTTAAAGACTTTTTTGTCGCTCATGGGATTGGATTCCGGGTTGAGGGTTCAGAGTTCAGGGTTGTGTTGTTCGTTGACCGCTTAGCAGCCGCGTCCTCGCGGCGGTGGGCGAAGCCGATCACCATGGAGGACGCGATCGTAGTGGTGAGCTTGCGACCGGGTCGAGGACGACCCGGCTAAGCGAGCGCATCGTACGCCTACTTCTTCCCCAGCGCTTCGCTCTCTTTGCGTAAGCGTTCTTCTTTGGCTTGCAGCTCCGGCGTAAACGCTTCGCCGAAGTCCGACGCTTCGTACACCGGGCGGATGTCGATGTCGCTATCTTCGAACATGGGGTTCGGGCATTTCTTGACCCACTCGACCGCCTCGGCCATCGATTTGACCTCCCAGATCCAGTAGCCGGCGACGGCCTCTTTCGTCTCGGCGAACGGGCCGTCGATGACCGTGCGATTCTTGCCGGAAAAATGAACGCGAACGGCGTGCGACGTCGGCTTCAGCCCTTCGCCGGCGCGCATGATGCCGGCTTTCACTAACTCTTCGTTGTAGGCCATCATGTCGGTGACTAACTTTTCCGTCGGCAAGATGCCGGCCTCCGAACCGGGCGTGGCTTTGACGAAGACGACGACTTTCATGGTGGGAACTCCTGTTTAAGAACGAATGATGATGAGTGGTTGGTGCTAAGGGATGTCTGCGTCTCGTCGTCTCGTAGGGTGGGACAAGTCCCACCGCTTGGCTGCATCGCAATTCATCTGTGCATTGCAGGCGTGTGAAGAAACGAGCGGCGGGGCTTTGCCCCACCCTACCAACCAACATCAACATCGCGGATTGGACTATGCCTTCAACCAGTAGTCGACTGGGCTGATCGTAAATCGACCGCGACACAGAATATTTCTACTTTTGTACGCCGCGACCGCGAAATCATCGGCGCTTCCGAATGGAATCGATCATGAGTGCGGCGCACGCTGCGCCGTCGGGCCGGCTCAGAACGGCGCAAGGGCGGGCCCCTTAGGAACGGCGATTTTGCGCCTCGGCGCGAGGGGTTCGCGGCGCGAGGGGTTCGCGGCGCGAGAGTGCGCCGTAGCGCATTGCAATTCGCCCCTCAACCCCGGCCGCTCTCCCCGACGGGGCGCGGGGAGACAATTTATGCGCCGAGGTCGAGGGCTTCGGAGCCGGCGCTGTTGATGAGGGCGAACTTGTTGATCCACTCGACTTGCCGTTGCGATTCACCCGTCTGCTTTTCGATCTCCTGGCTCGACGGCTGTAAGGCCGGATCCGTGCCGCGCGAGGCAGCGAAGTCGGCGAGTTGTTGGCTCAGCTTCTCGGTGAAGAACTGGACCAGATCGAGACGCTCGTCGGGGTCGACGCCGCTTTGCTCTAACGCCTGCCGCATCTTGGCCAACTCGCGGAACTCGGAGTCGTTGATCTCACCGGCGTCGTGCAGGTCTTGCACTAGCTCGGAGAAGTCGCGGGGCGAGATATTCGTCACGTCGTACTTGGCCAGGATCTTGTGGAACGCCTGGCCGTCATGCGTCGAGACGAGATCGTCGCCGCTGATCTTGATCGCGCCGACCGGCAGGCCGTCGGCCGACGTCTGCGTGTTGCGGTCTAACCCGAGCGGACTGAGTAGCTGCTGTGTAACGCTGTTGATCTGCATGCCTAGTCTCCCTAGAAAGGTCGACCGAGATGAAAGCAACCGGCGTGCCGCGGATGACGAAGTTGCGAAGATCACGATTTGCCGAAGTTTTGCGCGCCGTCACTGCGCTGCCGGCGGCAAGTCGGGCGCGAGGCGTGCGCCGGATCGGCGCGACGAAGGGGGTCGGCTACGCCGGTTTGACGAACTGCGAGCGGTAGACCGGCTCTTCGTTCTTCCGCGTGCGACGTTCGAAGTGGGTGCGATAGTCGAGGTCGTGCTCCGACGGCGACTCTTCGACCGGTAGCGGACCGACGAGCGGCGAGACGCGGGCCATCAGTTCCAGCGTCGATTCGAAGTACTCTTGGACGTCGGTCCAGAAATGCATCCGCCCCCCCGGCTTG
>CAMCTH010000156.1 GCA_945877965.1 Planctomicrobium piriforme
CGACGGGCCGGTGCTTCTTTTCCGGCATCGTCGGCGAACGCCAGCAGCAACTTGGCGAATCGGGCTCCTTCCCACTCGCGGGTCGAGAGCGCCTCGAACAGCAGCCGACGAAACTCGGCCCAGGCGGGCTCGGCCCAACGGCGGGCCGCTTCCAAACTGCCCCCCGCCGCCGCCGCCAATCGCATCGCGGCCGTTTCGTCGCCGGCTAGCTTCTGCGCCAGAATCAACGGCGCGAGTTCTTCGCTCGGCAACGGTTGAAAACGCACGACCTGCGATCGCGAGCGGATCGTTTGCAATTGTCGGTCGGGCGACGTGCCGAGCAGGATCATCACCGACTTCGGCGGCGGCTCTTCCAGCGTCTTCAGCAAACAGTTGGCCCCTTCTTCGTTCAAGAAGTCGGCGTCGTCAATGATCGCGACGCGACGGCCTCCTTGGAACGGCTTGAGGCCGATGTCGTGAATCAACCCTTCGCGATGCCGACGTTCTTTCTCGCCCAACAGCAAGTCGAGCGGCATCTCACTTTTCTCGGCCGGCTTGCTCACGCGAATCAGATCGGGATGATTCCCCGCGAGCGATAGTCGACAATCTTCGCAGACACCGCACGGGTCGAGCGACTCGTTCGCTCCCCCTTGGCAGAAGAGGGCCTGCGCTAACTTCAACGCGAACGTTCGTTTGCCGATGCCCGCGGGGCCGACGAACAGGAACGTGCCGGTGACGCGGCCCGCCGCCAAGCGACGACGAAACTGCTCGACGACGTCGTCATGCCCGACGATCCCTTGCCAACTCATGCCCGATCCCCGGCTCGCGACTGGAACTTGATCACTTAAAACCGCTGCATGCCGGCGATTCTAGCACTCCCCTCGGACGGCGGCGACCGGCCGACCGGGCTGCTTCGGTAAGTTCGCCGCTGAAAAAGCGTAGAATCACGGCGATCGATCTGCTTGGGGGAACCGCGGACCGTCACGCATCGCGACACGTTGACGGCCTCGGCAGGTCGGCGGCACGTGGAATTCAATGAATCCACGCGTCGAGTTTAAACTCGCCTTACGTGGAAGTACGATCTTAGCTTATGACGGGCAAGGAACGCCCGGGGCAGCCGCACTGATGCGGCGTCGAACATCTTACGGGGACACAGGGATGCGCGTCACACTTCGTTTGCGATCGATTTGCGGAGCGATCCTCTGTCTCGGTGCGGCTTCGAGCGTCGGCGTTTCGTCGACTTCGGCCCAAGTTCCGGGTGCCGCGCCGACTCCGGCCGCGGGCTCGCGTCCGATCGAACACACGGCCAGCATCACCGCGCCGGGACAGCAAATCCCCGGCCATCCGATGCAAGCGGCTCTCGACTGGGCGCAGATGTCGCTCGCTCAATGCGATCAGGTTCGCGACTACAGCTTCACGTTCGTCAAGCGCGAAGAAATCAGCGGCAAGCTGACCGACTTCGAAGCGACGAACATGAAGATTCGTCATCAACCGTTCAGCTTGTACATCTACACGCTCGGCCCGGTCCAACCGAAGGGCCAAGAAGTGATCTTCGTCGAAGGTCGCAACAATAACAAAGTGCTGGCCCACGTCACCGGCTTCCGGCACAAGCTGATCGGCACGATCTCGCTGGATCAAAACGCGCCGGAACTGCTCGAGGGAAATCGCTATCCGCCGACGAACGCCGGCGTGCAGAACATGCTTCGTAAGATAATTGCCGCCTATCAAACCGAGATGCGCGACGGCGAGAGTGCGGTCCGCGTCATCCCCGGTGCAAAGGTCGACGGCCGGAACTGCACGTGCGTCGAAGTCTCGCACCCGCAACCGCGGCCGAACCATCCGGCCCACATGACGCGGATGTTCTACGACGACGAAACCAAGCTGCCGATTCGCTTCGAAGGGTACGGCTGGCCGACCCAAGCGGGCCAAGCTCCGCCGCTCCTCGAAGAGTACACCTACCGCAACGTCAAGGTGAACGTCGGGCTAACCGACGCCGACTTCGACGTCAACAACCCGACGTACGGCTTCAAGTAGTCGACGCCGCAATTAATCGCCGAGTACCGCTTCGTACAGAATGCTCGTCGCCAGGGCGATGTCTTCATTGCGGCTGAACTCGGCCGGGTTGTGACTGATGCCGTCGCGGCTGGCGACGAACAGCATGGCCGTCGGCAACAGCGGGGCGAGAATTGCCGCGTCGTGCAGCGCGCCGCTCACCGTCTCGGGCAACGGCGAGAGCACGACTCGCTCGGCCGCGCTTCGCAGCCGCGCGAGCAGCGTGGGGTTCATCGCCGCGGCAGGCAACGCTTCGTTCTGCGTGATGCTGACCTCGATGCCGCGTCGCTCGGCCGCGGCGTTCAGCACCTTTCGCAGTTCGCCGTCGCCGCAACGCAGGTACTCGTCGGCCGGCGCACGAAAGTCGATCGTGAACGAAACATTGTCTGCGATGACGTTCACCGCGTTCGGTTTGCATTCGATCCGCCCGACGGTCGCCACAACCTGCGGGCCCATCCGCGGCGCGAACGCCTCGACGATCGTGATCATCTCGGCCGCACAGGCGAGCGCGTCTCGACGGTCGGTCATGTGCGTGCTGCCGGCATGATTGGCTGTGCCGCGAAGTTCGACGGCGTACTGTCGTCGACCGGCGATCGCCGTCACCAGCGCGACCGGCTCGTTCCGCTTCCACATCCCGGGACCTTGCTCGATGTGCAACTCGATCATTCCGAGATACTCGGCCGGATTATAGCGATCGTTATCGAACCGCTCGGCGACCACGCCGTACCGCGCGCCGGCTTCCAAGTACGATTGTCCTTGCTTGTTGCGGACCGCCGCGAGCCGGGCGGCGTCGAGCGTGCCGACCCAGGTCCGACTGCCGAGCATGCCGAGGCCGAACGTCGTGCCTTCTTCTTCCGCGAAGAGCACCAGCTCCAACAGCGGCGCGGGCCGACCGTCTTCCTTCGCCGCGCGAAGCACTTCCAGCGGTGCGACGCAGCCTAGCACACCGTCGAAGTCGCCGCCGTGCGGCACGCTATCCAAGTGCGACCCGCTCATCCAGACGGGCCGATCGACGACGAGACCGGCGGGACGGAGATGGACGTTCCCCGCGGCATCGACCCGCTCGACGCAGCCGCACGCCTTCGCTTCGGCGACAACGTAGGCCGTCGCCGCCGCCCACTCGGCCGAGAACGTCGGCCGATCGGAACCGTTCCCCGGCGACGCCGTGAAGCGGGCGATCGTTTCGATATCTTGTTGTAATCGAGCGGCACTTACGGGCATGGCAGCATCACAGAAGATTTATCACGGAGTTCATGGAGGACGCAGAGAAGGAGAGAAGACAAACATCCGCAGATTGCACAGATTTCGCAGATGAGAAAGAGCAAATGATCTCTAGTTTCCCATCTGCGAAATCTGCGGACGCCTTCTCTCTCTACTTCCCAAATTCTTTCCGCCACTGCTCGCCGGTCTTTTCCATTTCGCCTTCGGCGGCGGTGCGGCGCAGACGAGTCAGCATCGGCATGCCGAGCGCCCATTCTTGCATCCAGTCCCGTGCGAACTGTCCGCGCTCCGTCTCGCGGAAGATTTCGCGGATCGCTTCTTCGTTAATCACCCGCGGCCCACGAGTACGAATCGCGAACTCCGCGGTCCGGCTGCAACGGCGGCTCACGTACTCTTCGATGCCGACCTCGTCCATGACGTCGATGACGCTGCGGAGCGAGCGGATTGCTTTAGCGTAAGCGAAACTCGGCGGATAGCCGTTGTCGACCATCGTCTGAAAGCACATCTTCATCAGGTGAATCGCGCCGCCGTAAAGGATCTGCTCTTCAAAATTGTCCCCTTCGCATTCGTGCTGGAACGTCATCTCGACGACGCCGGCCCGGCACGAACCGACGGCCTTCGCAATCGCGAGCACGATTTCCTTGGCGTTGCCGGTGGCATCGTGATCAACGCTGATGCAGCCGTAGATCCCTTCGCCCTTCTTGTACTTCTCGCGGACGAAATGTCCCGGCGCGTTCGGCACATAGAGGACGACGTTGACGTTCTTAGGCGGCTGAATCGCGCCATAGAGAACATTAAAACCGTGGCAGAAGCAGAGCGTTTTGCCGGCCGACAGGTTCGGCGCGATCTCGGCTTTGTAGATCGGCGGCTGCGCCGGATCGGCGAGCTCGATCAGCAACACGTCGGCCTGCTTCGTCGCGTCGGCGATGCTCATCGACTCAAACCCGTCGGCCTTCGCGGCGGCGCGACTCGGCGATTCTTCCGGCGGTCGCGTGCCGATGATCACCTTGCACCCGCTATCGCGGGCATTCATCGCTTGGGCTTTCCCCTGAATGCCGTAGCCGATCACCGCCACCGTCTTGCCGTTGAGCACCGACATGTCGACGTCGGCATCGCGATAAATTTTTTCCATGCTGTTGTCCGTGGTCCTTGGTCAGTTGTCCGTTGTTTCAGCGGGCCTGTTAGCCGCGTCGCTTGCGACGCGATTCTGCGCAATCACAGCGCCACGTCGCGATTCACATTCTTATAATACAGATACTTCGAGGACACCGGCCCCGTCGCATAGAACGACTGCGGCACGAACGGGCCCATCCAAATGAAGTCAGTCGCCTCGACTTCCATCCATTCGTCGTCCAGGTAGTACAGTCCCTTGCCTTGCAGAAAGTAAAGGCCGTGCTCCATGACGTGCGTTTCGACGTACGGCAAGTTGTGTCCCGGCGCGAACTCAAAGATGTTCATCGCGATATCGAACTCGGGCCGATCCGGAATGAGCAATTGCAGCTTCGCGCCTTCGTCTCCCATAAACGGCTCGGCCGGCACGTCGCGCTCGTTGCCGACGAGCGTGTGGGGCATATCAATCCCGTCGACCGGCTCGTACGCTTTGCGAAGCATCAGCAACCGACCGTCGGCGACGCACGAGAGTTGATAGTTGTCCGCAGGCGACACCAGCGCGAACCCGCCTGCGCTCAGCTTCTGTTTCGCACCGCGGCCGGCAGTTAATTCAAACTCGCCGTCGAGCGCGTAGAAAAACGTTTCGATCCGCCCGTCGGCCGTGTGCGTCGTCCCTTGCTTCGCTTTCACCTGCAGCAAGTACTCCGCAAATTCGGCCCCAAGGGCCGGCGAGGCGAGGACCCGCGCATCGACGCTGGGCCAGGCCGGCAGCTTCGACGGCGGATAGCCTTCCAAAGGCAGCAGCGCGTAGCGCGGCTTAACTCGCGTTCGACTATGCAACAACTGATGAGGCGCACGCATGAGAGGTTCAAGATCGCAGCAGGAAAGGGCGAATCGACGCAATGCGGTCTGCAGTATAAGCGTCTCTCACGCAGGAAAAAATCAGCAAAGGCCGAAAGTCGCGGACAGGATTTCACCACGGAGGCACGGAGGACGCGGAGAAATGCATCCGCAGATTTCACCGATTTAGCAGATGGAAGGAAGGGAATTCTCTCTTCTCATCTGCGTCATCTGCGAAATCTGTGGACTGTTCCGTCTCCGTGTCCTCCGTGCCTCCGTGGTGATCTTTCGATCTGCTTGACGTCCGGAGCCCGACGGACGACAACGAACGTCGAGCGATCCATGCTTTCGAAAAGGGAACCGACGATGCCCCTGTTGGTGAAAAACGGCGAGATCATCACCGCCGACGCCCGTTACCAGGCCGACATTCTGTGCGAGGGCGAGACGATCTCGCAGATCGGTCCGAACCTGACCGCGCCGCCGGGAGCCGACGTCGTCGATGCGACGGGCAAGTTCGTCTTCCCTGGGTTCATCGATCCGCACGTCCACATCTACCTGCCATTCATGGGAACATACGCCAAGGACACGTACGAGACTGCAAGTCGGGCGGCTCTCGTCGGCGGAACGACGACGACGATCGAAATGGTCTGCCCCGCGCGCGGCGACGATCCGCTCGCAGCGTATGAGTTATGGAAATCGCAGGCGGCGGGGAAGAGTGCGTGCGATTACGCCTTTCACTTCGGCGTGACGCGGTTCGATGCGGACACACCGAAAGTCCTACAAAAAATCGTCGACGACGGGACCGCTTCGTTCAAAGTCTTTCTCGCCTACAAAGGGGCGTTCGGCGTCGACGATGCCGAACTGTTCCGCACGTTGGAGTTGGCCAAGAAACTCGGCGTGATCGTGACGGCCCATTGCGAGAATGCCGAGGCGGTCTCGCAGTTGCAGCAAAAGCTGTTGGCCGAAGGGAAGACCGGCCCGGAGTGGCACGAGCCGTCG
Source organism: Planctomicrobium piriforme (assembly GCA_945877965.1). GTDB lineage: Bacteria > Planctomycetota > Planctomycetia > Pirellulales > PNKZ01 > CAMCTH01. Next base: position 6,202 of record CAMCTH010000156.1, read on the forward strand.
CGGCCGCCGTCGGTCGAAGCCTCCGGGGTCGAGCACTTGGCGACGTTCGCCGAATTGACCGGCGCGCATGTCTACGTCGTGCACACTTCCTGCAGCGATGCCCTGCGAGCGGCGCGACGCGCGAAAGAGCGAGGCATCAAGCTGTGGGTCGAGACCGTCGCGCCGTATCTCGTGCTCGATCGGACTTATGCCGAGCAGCCGAACTTCGAAGGGGCGAAGTATGTGATGTCGCCGCCGCTCCGCGAGTTGCCGCATCAGCAGGCGATCTGGACCGCGCTGCAGTCGGGCCTCATCGACACGGTCGCCACGGATCATGCTCCGTTCGACTTTGCAAAGCAAAAAGAGATGGGCCGCAACGACTTCACCAAGATCCCGAACGGCATCCCCAGCATCGAAGAGCGGGTTCACTTGCTCTACACCCACGGCGTCGCGAAGGGCCGCATCGATCTGCACCGCTTCGTCGACCTCGCCGGCACGAAAGCGGCGAAGCTGTTCGGCCTCTTCCCGCGCAAGGGGACGATCCAGCCCGGCGCCGATGCCGATCTCGTCATCTTCGATCCGAGTTATCGGGGCACGATCTCGGCCAAGACGCAGCAGATGAACGTCGACTACAGCGCGTTCGAGGGTTGGACGATCATCGGCCGGAGCGACACGGTCACGGTCCGCGGCAAGGTCCAAGTGCAAGGAGGTAAATTCATCGGCGACCCCCAGCGCGGCCAAATGCTGCGACGCCCCGCGACGCATGGATAATCGCCCGGACGGTCGGCGAAACCTTCGCCCCTGCGGCGGGGTATAATCGCGGGACATTCTCGGTCGCTCACGATTAACCGTCTTGGGGAATTCGAACCTATGCTTCGCTTCGTGATTGCGTTCTTCGCGACCGGGCTTATCACGTCGTGGGCTGCTTCGTCCGTCGTGGCTGCGCCGCCGACGTTTCACTCCGACATACAACCGCTGTTGGCGAAGCATTGTGTCGCGTGTCATCGACCGGGCGAGGTCGCGCCGTTCTCGTTGTTGACGTACGACGATGCGGCGAAGCGGGCCGAGCAGTTGGCCGAGATCACGGCCCGACGGGCGATGCCGCCGTGGAAGCCGTTGCTGGGCGACGTTTCGTTTCGCGGCGAACGACGACTGAGCGATGCCGAATTGAAGATACTGAAGGCATGGGCCGAGGCCGGTGCGCCGGAAGGAAAACGGCTCGCGGGTTCACCTCTCGTCGAAAAGAAACCGCTGACTTGGCATCTCGGCGAACCCGATCTGAGACTAACCCTCGCCGAGCCGATCGCCATTCCGGCCGACGGACGCGATCTGTATGTGAACGTGATCTTGCCGCTCACCGTGCCGACCGGCAAGTTTGTGAAGGCGATTGAATTTCGGCCCGGCACGCCGCGGGTCGTGCATCATGCGGTCCTCTTTATGGACACGTCGGGCAAAGCGAAAGAGCGCGATGCCGCAACGCCCGAGCAGGGTTTTCACGCGGTGACGCCGCCGGGGCGATTCCTGCCCGGCTCGCTGGCGATCTGGACGCCGGGCCGCACGCCTCGTCCGCTGGCCGACGGTCTGTCGCTGCCGTGGCCGCGCGAGGCCGCGCTCGTGCTCAACTTGCATTTGCATCCTAGCGGCAAGCCGGAGACGGAGCGTTCGACGGTCGGCGTTTACTTCACCGATGAACCGCCGACGAAATCGTTGTTCGACTTGACGCTGATCGACACGAAAATCGACATCGCGCCGGGGGACAAGCAGTTCCGCACCGTCGATCGCGCGACGCTGCCGATCGACCTCGAAGCAGTGACAATCTTTCCGCACATGCACATGATCGGCCGCGAGATTCGCGTGACGGCGAAGTTGCCCGACGGAACGACGCGGACGCTGCTCAACATCGACGACTGGGACTTCAATTGGCAAGATCTGTACGAGTTCGCCACGCCGGTCCGCTTGCCGAAGGGGACGGAAGTGACGCTCGAAGGGGTCCACGACAACTCGGCTGACAATCCGCAGAACCCCAGCGACCCGCCGAAGCGAGTGCGTTGGGGAGAGCAGACCGAAAACGAGATGTCGCTGGCGTTCCTCAGCCTGACGCCGGTCGATGAATCCGATTTGACTCGCTTCGCCGGTGCGGAACGAGGGAAGCTCAAGATCGGCATTCGTCCGCCCAACAAGGCGACGGCCGAGACCGATCCCGCCGCGGATCCGACCGCGCGGGCCACTGCGTTCTTGAAGCGCGCCGACGGCGATGCCGACGGTCGCCTGAGCGCCGAAGAGATTCGGACCGGCTTGGGGAACAAGCCGACCGTCGAACAGATCACCAAGGCGATGAAGACGTTCGATCGCGACGGCGACGGGCATTTGAACGTCGAAGAAGCAACCGCCGCCGTGAAGGCGATGCGCTAACGCGGACACCCAACATGCAACACGATCCTCCGGCAACTTGCACGCGACGCACATTCCTCGGCGCGACGGCCACGACGCTCGCTTGCGGGTTCGCGGCGACGGCCGCAGCGGCACCGGGTTCATCCGCCGACGACGCGCGTCGCCGCGGACGCGATCTCGTCGGACAATTCGGCGTGACGACCGGTTCATTCGTCAAGCATCTGGCAAGCAAACCGACGCCCGGCAAGTTGTTTATGCTCGACTTGCCGAAGATCATGCGCGACGAGCTCGACCTGCAGGTGATCGACCTGATGACGGCGACGTTGCCGTACACGAACGCCGACTACTGCGCGCAATTTCGCGATGCGGCCGAGAAGGCGGGGCGGACGATCACGAATCTGAAGTTAAATCTGGCCGAGGCCGAGATCGGCAGTTCGGATGAGGCCGTTCGCAGCCGGGCTCTGGCCGGGATGAAGCAAGGGA
>CAMCTH010000157.1 GCA_945877965.1 Planctomicrobium piriforme
AGCAGACCGACCGGCAGGCCGGCCGCATCGACGACCGGGAGTTCGCTGAATTTGCGTTCGGCCATGATCGCGACGGCGTCGGCAAGCATCGAACCGACGACGATCGTGGTCGGCCGGCGCGTCATCACCTCGGCGATCGGGCGATCGAAATCGGCGTTACTGCGGGCTTCGAACAAGCGAGCCAAGTCGCTGTCGGTGAACAGGCCGCTCAGTCGGCCGGCGGCGTCGGTCAGCATGATCGCGCCAGTGCGACGACCGGGACGCCGCTGCTCGGCAAACACTTCGCGGACGCTGCGGCTCTCGTCGGTCGTACGGCATTGTTCGAGGGGCCGCATCCGCTCTTCGACTTTACTAAGTCGACGTCCCAGCGCGCCGGCGGGATGAAACTTCGCGAACTCGGCGCGACCGAATCCGCGCATCCGGCTGACGGTCAGCGCGAGCGCATCGCCGACGGCGAGCATGGCGGTCGTGCTCGTGCTCGGTGCAAGTCCCAGCGGGCAAGCCTCAGCCAGCGCGCCCAACTCGACGACGATGCTCGCATCGAGCCCGAGCGGACTATCGCGGCGCGCCGTGACGGCGACGATCGGCACTTGGCGTTCGACCAACGACGGCAACAAGCGAACGATCTCCTCGGTCGAACCGCTGTGCGACAGCATCAGCACGACGTCGTCGCTACCGATTCGTCCGAGATCGCCGTGGACCGCTTCGGCCGGATGCAGGAAAAAGCTGCGCGTCCCCATCGACGCCAACGTTGCCGAGATTTTCTGCCCGATGATGCCGGCCTTGCCGATGCCGCTGACAACGACGCTGCCGCGGCATTCGAGGAACAGCTCGACGGCGTTACAGAACTCGAGCCCCAGGCGGCCCGCGATCTTGTCCAACGCCTGGGCTTCGGCGCGGATGATATCGCGAGCGTAACTGAGTTGTTCGAAAGGACTAAACGCATCGAGACGAGCGGCTTCCGTGCTCATGATCGTCTCCGGTTGGGGCGCAGAACTCCCCCGGCGGCTGGGCCGCTTCAGGGGCGGGGAATTCTACCGCGTTCGGCCGAAACCAACAATCCAACTACGCGGCTGACGATTCGGTCGCAAACCACGGCAATCACACGAGTTACGGCTTGCAACTGGCGAGCCGACCGGGAGTTCTATATGATTGACCCTTTCTAACCCCTTCGCCAGAGCATTCGCACCGCCCACAGCTATCGGGCCGGTCTACTGAGCCCGCAGGAGTATTCGCCATGATCGTGACGACCAAAGAATTGTTCGAGCATGCCTACGGTAAGTACGCCGTCGGTGCTTACAACATCAACAACCTGGAGCAGACCATCGGTTTGTTCCGCGGCAACCTGGCCAAGAAAGACAAGAACGAAGAGCCGACCAACGCCAAGCTCTCGGCCCCGTTCATCATCCAACTTTCGCGCGGCGCGCGGGCTTACACCGACAAGCGCTATCTCGAGTCGATGATCCGCACGTCGGAAGAAGTGTTTCCGGAAGCGATCTTCGCCGTTCACTTGGATCACGGCACCGAAGAAGTTTGCTACGAGTGCATCGATAGCGGCTTCTACTCGTCGGTCATGATCGACGCTTCGCACGATCCGTTCGATAAGAACATCGAAATCGTCCGCCGCGTCGTCGATCGGGCCCACGAAAAGGGAATCTCGGTCGAAGCGGAACTCGGCATGCTCGGCGGCGTCGAAGAAGATATCTCGGTCGATGCCGATCACGCCTGCCTCACCGACCCGGACCAAGCCGTCGAGTTCGTCGAGCGGAGCGGTTGCGATTCGCTGGCCGTCGCCATCGGCACCTCGCACGGTGCGTTCAAGTTCAAGGGGAAGCAAGGCCTGCACTTCGATCGCATCTCGGCGATCCAAAAGTTGCTGCCGAACTACCCGTTGGTCATGCACGGCTCCAGCAGCGTGCCGAAGGAATGGGTCGATCGGATCAACAACGCCGGCGGCAACATGCCCGAGACGAGCGGCGTGCCGGAAGAAGATTACCTGCCGGCCTCGAAGCTGGGCGTGACGAAGGTGAACATCGACACCGACGGCCGTTTGGTCTGGTGCGCGATTCTCCGCGAAACGTTCCGCGACAAGCCGGGGGACTTCGATCCACGGACGTCGGGCAAGCCGTTCATGGCGGCCTACGCCGACTTCATTACGCACAAGAACCAAATGCTCGGCTCGGCCGGTCAATTGGAAAGCCTGCGTCAATCGCTGGGTGTGAAGGTCTAAGGACTTTCGACTCCGCAGAAAGCGTCGAACTCGCAACACTAAGAAAAGCCCAGGGACTAACCTCCCTGGGCTTTTTTTGTACTCGTAGGTCGACGCTAGCGATAATCTAAGTTCGCGGCGCGTCGTAATCTGTGCCCTAATCGCACCCGATCGGAGTTGGATTTTATGCGTATCGTTGTCGCGACGTGCGTCGTCGTTGCGTTCTGCTTCGGATCGGCCGCCGCTCAGGCACGTAGTCCCAACGTGTTACTCATCCTTGCCGATGATCTCGGCTTTGCCGATTTGGGTTGTTACGGCGGGCAGATTGAGACGCCGAATCTCGACGCGCTGGCCGCCGGCGGATTGCGATTTTCGCAGTTCTACAACACGGCCCGCTGCTGGCCGACGCGCGGCTCCATTTTGACCGGGTTCTATGCCCAGCAAATTCGTCGCGATGGGTTGCCCGGCCTGGCGGGAGGCGGCAAGTCGGACCGACCTTCGTGGGCCAACTTGTTGCCGGTCTATCTGAAGCCGCAGGGGTATCGCTCGTATCACTCGGGCAAGTGGCACATCGACGGCGCCCCGTTGGCCAATGGGTTTGATCATTCGTACGAACTCGACGACCACAATCGGTTTTTCAATCCGCAGAATCACAAAGAAGACGGCGTCTCGCTCCCGCCGATCGCCGCCGATTCCAATTTCTATGTCACGACGTACATCGCCGATCATGCGATCAAGTGCCTGCGCGAACATGCGGAGCAGCACGCCGACAAGCCGTTCTTTCAGTACGTGGCTTTCACGGCCCCGCACTTTCCGTTGCATGCGCTGAAGGACGACATCGCGAAGTATCGCGGACGGTTTTCCGCCGGGTGGGACCGGCTCCGAGCGCAGCGTCTGGAGTCACTCAAAAAGCAGGGGCTCGTTGCGTGCGAACTGTCGTCGCCGACGCCTGGCCTGCCCGAGTGGTCGAAACTGAGCGAGGCGGATCGCGACTTGAATGAGCGGCGGATGGAGATTCATGCAGCCATGATCGACCGAATGGATCGCGAGATCGGTCGCGTGCTCGATCAGGTCCGCGCCATGCAGGCACTGGACGACACGGTCGTCTTCTTTCTCAGCGACAACGGCGCGAGCGCCGAGAGTTTGGTTCGCGGCGACGGCAACGACCCGACCGCATCGCCGGGTTCGGCGAAGACGTTTTTGTGCTTGGAGCCGGGCGGAGCGAACGTCGCCAACACGCCGCTTCGCTATTCCAAAATGTTTGTGCACGAAGGGGGGATTGCAACGCCGCTGATCGTCCATTGGCCGAAAGGTGTGTCGGCCCGCGGTGAAGTGCGTCATACGCCGGGACACGTCGCGGATATCTCGCCGACGATCATGGAATTGGCCGGCGGCAAGTGGCCGACATCGTGGAACGACAAGCCGCTGCCGGCGCCGGCGGGTCGCAGCATCGTGCCGGTACTGAAGGCCGACGGCGCGGCGTTGCACAGCGAACTCTGGTGGTATCATCAAGGAAATCGTGCCGTCCGCGTCGGCGATTGGAAGTTGGTGTCGACGGCGAAAAGCGATTGGGAACTGTTCGATCTCAAAAAAGATCGGAGCGAGATGCACGATCTCGCGGGATCGCAGCCCGAGAAAGTCCGCGAGTTGGCCGCCCTCTGGGAGAGATTGGCGGGCGAGTTCCAAGAGTTGGCGATGCGCGAGCCGCCGACGGCGCAGCCGAATCGGCCCGCCAAAAAGCCCGCGGGGAAGAAGCGAGCCGACCAGGAAAAAGCCGCGAACTAGCGGGCTGCAACGACGTGAACCGTCGTCGACAAGTAGAACGGCGTCAGCGGATCGTTGAACTGGGCTTCGCCGAAAAGTGCAACGTAGCCCGACGCCGGCCTCGGTAGACGGAAACGGAACGCACCGCCGGCCGTTGTGGAATCATTGAGTTCGACGAGCGTCGGACTCCAGCGCGCGTCCCGGAAGTCGCGCGTCGGGGCCGATGCGGTCCAGACTTGAACGGCAGCGGGTCGCCGATCGCTTCGCCAAGCGAGTTCAATGTGACTGCCGCCGTCTGTGAAGGTCCAAGATAACTTCGGCAAGGTCAACTCTCCAGCCGCATGTCGATGCAAGGCCGCGATCCCGCCGAACACGCGGGCCGGGTCGCCGAGCGCGTGTCCGGCGTTCGGCACGTAGACGACGTACTTCTCTCCCTCTAATTGATTCCAGTAGAGGTTCAGCGATTCGAGCGGCCAGTAGCGGTCGTTCGTGCCGAGGACGATGAGCTTCGGCTGTCGAAGCCTTGCGCGATAGTGATACGGATCAATCGTCTTGATCAGAGCTTGTCCGTTCGGCGACGCGAGTTGTTCGGGAATGTTTCGTTCCGTGTAGTTGCGAAGTTGGTCGGAGAAGCCGCCCCACGATTGGATTTGTAGCGGCAACTGCTGCGGCAAATTGACCAGATCAATGACCAGCGGCGCGAAGGCGGCGACGCGCTCGTCGACGGCGGCCGTCAGCCAAGCCGTCCAACCGCGCTTTGATGAACCCCAGAGGGTGAATCGATCGGGCCTTAACGACCATTCGCTTTCGGCAAACTCGCCGAGGCAATCCATCGCGCGAACGACGCTCTTGACCATCGGCAGGAGCAACGGCCACGTCGCCTCGCTCGTGTCGAGAAAACGTTGGAAGGTGTAGGCGATCGCCGCATCCTCAGAAAGCCGCGTCTCGAACAACGGCTGCGAGGGGACCTGCCGCAAGACGGCGAGCGGTGCGCCGAGTCGGTCGGCCGCGGCGGAATAGAATGCGGCATCGGCGCGAAAGCGTTCATTGTCGTCGCCGCCTCGCGTGCGCCGAGCGAGTTCATCCTCCCAAGTGCCGCCGCCGATCAGCAGCAGGGCCCGACTTGGATCGCGGACGACGGCGGGCTTGTAGACGAAAAGTTGGTGCCGCCACAACGTGTCGCGCCAGCGTTGCGACTTCAGAATGATCTCGGCCAGTCGACCGGTTCCCAGGTCGCTGCGGCGGCGAAGATGCCATCCGTAAGCGGGGTCGGGCTGCTGCACGTAGGTATCGAGGAGCGTCGCCGCACGGGGTGGGGCGAACGGCAGTTCCGACGACGATGACGTTCCGCCGAAGAGGAGCATGGGGCGTTCTCCATCGCTACGCGGAGCGGGGGGCAACGCGATTGCTTTCTATACTACGGAGCCGACTCGCCGGCTGTGCAGCGTTTGGGCCCGGTTTTTCGACGTAAACCCTTAAGAATTCGATAAGTTTCCTCGCTCGGCGGGTCGTATCATGGACCCCATCGGCTCGACGGCCGAAGTATAGAATGGGGGACTCTGCGTCAGCGGCGTAAAGCTAGAGGTGCCGGCGGTGCTGTTTCGAATTCTTGCCGATCGTTTCATTCGGCACCGTCGTGGACTGACGATCGCGGTGGTCCTGGCCACGATCGCGTCGCTCTACGGTATTACGCAACTTCAGTACGACGATCTGCCGCGAACGCTGTTCCGTTCGCACGATGCCGACTTTGCGATGCTGGAAGAGGTCTCGCAGCAGTTCGGAGCCGACGACGTCGATTGCGTGTTGTTGGTCGAGTCGGCCGATCTGTTTCGTCCGGACGACGTCGTCGCGCTGCAGCGCTTGATCGATGCGGCCAAGCAGGTGCCGGGGATCGGCGCGGTGCAGAGCTTAGCCGACATTCAGGCGTTTCCTCAACGGAGCGTGCCGCGGATTTTCTCGGCGCTGTCGCAAGCGGTGCCGACGGAATCGTTCTCGCTGTTGCCGCAACTCGATGAAGACGGCAACCCACCGAGCAAAGAGTCTTGCGAAGCGGCGCGCGTTGCGGCCCTCAAGCATCCGCTCGTTCGCGGGCAACTGCTTTCGCCGGACAGCAAGACGACGCTCGTCGTAGCGAAGTTGGCTCATGAGAACGGCGCGATCGACGAAGTTGCGCCGATCGTCGAGTTGCTGCGGACCGCGGCTCGGCGAGCCGCTCTCGATACGCCGCTCAGCGTACGAATGACCGGCCTCGCGCCGATTCGGGTCGAGATCATGCAATCGGTGCGGGCCGAGAGCGCCAAGTTCGTGTGGGTCGGCGGTTCGCTCGTCGTGATCATGGCTACGTTCATGTTCCGCCGACCGGCGGCCGTGGCGATCGTCTGTCTGTCGGCGTTGCTCGGTGCGGTGTGGACCGTCGGTCTGATCGGACTCGTCGGCGAGAAGATGAACGTGATGACGACCGTCTTGCCGACACTCGTGCTCGTGATCGGCTTCACCGACGCGGTTCACCTGATGATCGACATCCGCCGCGAACGGGCCGCCGGCATGCCGCCGTTGAAGGCGTCGGCCGATGCCCTGCGGCACTTGGGGTTGGCGTGCTTGCTGTGTTCCGTCACGACGGCAGTCGGCTTCGGCTCTTTGGCGTTGGCGCGGATCGAAGCGATCCAAAGGTTCGGCGTCGTCTGCGGCGTCGGTGCGGTGCTCGCGCTGGTCGCCGTGCTGAGTGCGGTTCCGTTGCTGTCGTCGACTCGTTGGGGCCTAAAACTCCATTCGAGGGCCGAGAGCGACATTCCCGAGCGGATGGCGAAGTACTTCGAGCCGGTGGCGATGTGGGGCGTCGATCATGCCCGATTTGCGACGTTTCTCGGCGTGCTCGTCACCGGACTGCTGACGACGTCGATGCTCTATTTGGTTCCCAACAACCAATCGACCGAGGCGTTGTCGGAGTCGAGCGAAGCGTTCGATGCCGTGATGCAGATCGATCGGCAGTTCGGCGGGACGGCGACGACGCAGGTGCTCGTCGAATGGAATCGTCCGCTGACGTTCGACTCGCCCGAGTTGTTGGCGGCGATCGACGCAGCCCAACAAATCTGCATTACGCATCCGGAAGTGCATAACCCGACGTCGCTCATCAACCTGATCGAAGCAGTGCCGGGCGAAGGACGGACGCTAGCCGAGCGCGTTTCGTGGCTGCGCTGGGTTCCCGACGACGTACTGCACGTCTACGTTCGACCCGATTTGCGACGCGCTTTGATCCGTGTGCGAATGCAGGACGTCGGCTCGAACGTGATGATTCGGATCTTCGGGGAATTGCGCGAGCAGCTGGCGCAGTTGGAGCAAGCCCATCCGGGCGTCCGGTTTTATCTGACCGGCACGTCAGTGCTGGCGACGCGGAATCTGAATCAAATGATTACCGATCTCGCTTCGAGCCTCGGCTCGGCGGCGATCGTGATCTTCGTCGTGATGACAATCGGCTTCCGCAGCGTCCGGCTCGGGCTGATCAGCATCGTGCCCAACCTGTTTCCGATGGCGGTGATGGCGGCTTACTTGGTGCTCAGCGGCCGGCCGTTGCAGATGACGAGCGTCATCGTTTTCAGCATCTGCCTAGGGATTGCGGTCGACGACACGATCCATTTCCTGAATCGCTTCCAGCGCGAGATGTCGTTCGACGGCAACGTCCGAGCGTCGCTGCAACGGACGTATCAAGCCGTCGGTTCGGCGATGATGATGACGTCGCTGGTGCTGATCGCCGGGTTCGGTAGTCTGCAAGTAAGCACAATGCCGACGACGCGGCTCTTCTCGGGCTTGTCGTGCCTAACGATCTTCGCCGCCCTCGTCGGCGATCTGCTGATCTTGCCGGCGATGGTCCGCTGCTTCGTCCGCGACCGGCACATGGAAGTCGCCGAGCCGAGCGAAGAGAAACTGTGCGAAGTGTGACGCCGGGTTGCTGATCTTTCACTATTTGCCGAGCAAAAACCCGAGTACCGACTTCGAATCGTCGGGACCGGGGCTTTGTGTGAACGCGTCCTTCGCCCCGGCCGCGGTGTAGGCGGCTTCGACGAGCGGCAGCTTTTGCTTCTCGCCGGTCAGTCGCAGCTTGTGCGGAGCGCCGAGGGCGAGCAGGGCCGGGACGTCGCCGTATTTAACAATCCCCGGCACGAACGAGGCATCGCGGAAGTCGTTGATTTCGGCGAAGCGATAGCCGGCCGTGTTGACGATGACCCGCTCGACGGCGTCGCCGCAAAGAGCCGCTGCGGCCGCCGTCCACAACCCGCCGCCGCCGAGTCCGACGAGGTGGATTTTTTCCGGCGACTCACTCGTCGCCTTGGCGTGCGCAACGACGGTGAGAATGTCGTGCACGCGCTGCGTGAAGAGCGGCGCGTTGAAGCCGTAGGTGTAACCAGCGTAGTCGCGAGTGTTCTTCACGCGACGGTTGGCATGCGTGAGGAAATCACTCGGCACGTCGGGACCGAGTCCGAACGGATCCAAGCTCGCGACGGCGAACCCGGCTTTGACGAGTTCCGCGATCGCCGGGATCGGCTTGCCGTCCCCTTCGACGAGTCCGGCGTTGCCGGTCGACGAAACCCAGACGACGACCTGCTTGTTCCATTGCTTGGGATAGAAATACGACGTATTGACGACTTCACCGAGCGTCTTGTTCGTCAGGCGGCAGCGATAGTACAGGTAATCGCCCCGGTCGGTTTCCTCGATATTCTCTTGCTCGATCGCGCCGACGTCGGCGAGCCGACGGCCGAAGATCGCGTCGATGCCGCCGCCGACCACCTCGCGGTACTTGGCCGACGATGCGGAGTCCGTCGGCTTGAGGGCTGCGATCTGCTGATCCGCGTCCTTCGTCAATTCGCGAACAAGCGACTTTTCGTGCTCGTCGCCGCTCGGCGGCAGCGGATGTTCGGGAGTCCAAACGGTTAGCTCGCTCAGCGAGAGCGGCTCGTAGTCGGTCTCGACGATCGGTTCGGGCAGGCCAAGCTTGAAATGCTTGTTAAAGAATCCGTACATCGCCTCGCGGCTGACCGAGTTGTAGTTGTGCGGGAACTGCGTGA
>CAMCTH010000158.1 GCA_945877965.1 Planctomicrobium piriforme
TGCCGGTCGGTCCCGGCCTGCAAAGCCCGGCGCTCGTCGCCCACGACGGCAAGATCTATCGCATCGGCGGCCTGACCGCGATCAACGCTCCGAAGGAACCGGAGAACCTCGTCTCGCTCGCCGACTTCGAGCGTTTCGATCCTAAAACGAAGCAGTGGGAAAAACTCGCTCCGCTCCCCGAAGCTCGTTCGTCGCACGATGCCGTCGTCGTCGGCAACTTGCTCTACGTAATGGGCGGATGGAATCTCGGCAAGGATCAAAAATGGCACGACACGGCGCTCGTCGCCGATCTTTCGCAAGCCAAGCCTGAGTGGAAAGAGTTGCCGAAGCAGCCGTTCAAGCGTCGGGCCCTTGCCGTCGCGGAACACGGGGGCAAGATCTACGCGATCGGCGGCATGTCGGAAAAAAGCCCGACCCTCGACGTGCATTACTACGACCCGAAGACGCAAACTTGGTCCGAGGGACCGAAAGTCAACGCCATGGCGGCCGACGGTCCGATGGGCAAAGTCGAGGGGATGAACGGCTTCGGCTGCTCGGCCTTCGGCGTCGACGGCAAGCTCTACCTCAGCACGATGGACGGCAACGTCTTCACGCTCGCCGACGACGGTCAGGCGTGGACCGCCGTCGCCAAACTCGAAAAACCTCGTTTCTTTCATCGTTTGCTGCCGCACGGTCATCAACTATTAGCCATCGGCGGCGCGGCCCGCGGCGGGCATCTCGACACGATCGAACGCGTGAACCTCGCGCAAGATCGTAAATAATGTTTGCGCACCGAATGAGCCGTAGCGCCCAACGGAAGCCACGGATATCCGGCTTCGCGTTGCCTGGCCGAGCTCATCCGATTTGTAGACATGAATCAACGTCGGGCCTTGTGCCCGCGCGGAGTTGCCCAACCTCATGGTCGAATACACCTCGAATGAGCCCCCCTCGTCCGATCCGCAACGCGCCGAACCGCCGATCCCGCAGTCGTACAAACTCTATCGTTCCGAAGAGTTGTTCGGCGGTTCCAGGATCGTCTGCATCGAGCACGCCGGCTCGCTGTACAAGCTACAGATCACGTCGCGCGGAAAATTGATTCTGCAAAAGTAGCCGTCGCTTCAACTACACTCTTGAGAAAGTTTTCGTGATGCCTCTGAAATCACTCCGTTCGTTCGTCGTCGCCTTCGCGGCGGCTTCGATTATCGCCTCGTCTGCTCTGGCCCACTTCGTGTGGATCGAAACCAAACCGACCGACGCGGGACTGCTGGTCCGCAGCGGTTTCGGGGAAATCGACGGCTGGGATCCCGACTTCATCGACCGGATGGCGAACTCGACCTTCTGGGTCCGCAGCGCGACGGGTATGAAGCCGTTGTCACTGCCGCTCGACAAGAAAGAGGCGGAGTACCGAGCGACCGTCGCCGACGTGCATGCCAATGCCGTGCTGGGTGCGACCGACTACGGAATCATCGCCTTCGGCAAGAGCCCGCCGTCGCACCTCCGCTACACGGCCAAGTCGTTCGTCGGCTCGCCCGCCGATTGGAACGACGCGAAGCCGACCGCGGAACTCCGGATCGAAGTCCTCGCCAAGCTCGACGGCAAGAACGTCGCGCTACAAGTGCTGCATCTCGGTAAGCCGCTGGCCGCCGCCAAGATCAAGGCGCAAACGCCGGCAGGCGACGCCGTCGAATTGCTGACCGACGAACAAGGGACGGCCCTGTGGCCGACGGCCGGTGCGGGACTCTATTCGCTCTACGTCGGCACGACGACGAACACGACCGGCGAACTCAACGGCAAGAAGTTCGAGGCCCTGAAGGACTACGCAACGCTGACGTTCGTCTTGCCGTAGTGAGCTAAATTCCGTGACGTTACTTCCGCCGCGGTCCGGGAATGAACGCATTCGTGCGCGCCTGATAGTCGGCGTAAGCCGGTCGTCGATCGACGATCGTTTTTTCCAACAGCGATACGCCCGACACCTTCAGCAGCAGCAACGTCATCACGAGCGGCGCGGGGAAGGTCCACCACGATCCCCCCGCCGCCGCGATCAGATACACGCCCCACCACTGACAGGCGTCACCAAAATAGTTGGGATGCCGCGTGTAACGCCAAAAGCCCTGATCGCAGACCTTGCCGGCATTCCGAGGATCGGCCTTGAAGCGGGCCATCTGCCAATCGCCGCTGGCCTCGAACGCGAAGCCGATGCACCACAGCAGCAGGCCGGCGTAGTCCAGTAGCGCTAACCCGCCTGCGGCTGCGTTCGTCGTCTTCGCAGCGACGATGGTCGCTTGAATTGGCAGCGAGATGAACCACATCAAAATCCCTTGTAGCCAGAATACGGTGCCGAGCGAGATCCAAACGAACCGCGCCCCGTGATGTTCGCGCATCGTCGCGTAGCGACGATCTTCACCCTCGCCTTGGTTACGCCATGTCAGATAGGCCGAGAGTCGCAGCCCCCAAATCGTCGTCAGTCCTACGAGCAGCCAGCCACGCACGTCGGTCGGCTGATTCCAGTACCAGGCGATCCAAGCAATCAACACGAAGCCCAGTCCCCAACAGGGATCAACGATGCTCGCGTTGCGCAGTCGCACGCTGAGCCCCCAGAGCAACGTCATCGCCGTCAGCGTAAAGCCGAGCGAGAGAAGCAGCGTTTCAGCGAGCGGCGACATCCGTCGGCTCCAATAAGTAGTGCGACACGAACCACTCGCTCCCGCCGGCGTAGCCGAACAACTCCGCCACGGCAAGATAAAACACGCGCCAGCGATGAAACAGTAGCCGCCCCTCGGTCGGGCCGGCGACGCGTGTCAGAATCGCCTGCGCTTCGCGCCGGTGCTCGTCGAGATTGCGAAGCCACGCCTCAGACGTCCGCTGGTAGTGCGTGCCGTCCCACTCCCATTGCCGTGCGACGTGCAGATGCCGCGTGAAGCTCGCAAAGACCTCAGCACTGGGCATGAGACCGCCGGTAAAAAAATGCCGACCCATCCAATTCTCTTCCCCTTCGGACTCAAAGGGGTAGGCGTATCGTCGATGGCAAAAGATGTGCACGAACAACTTACCGTCCGGTCGTAACCACTCGGCGATCCGTTCCAGTAATCGTTCGTAATTTCGCATATGCTCGAACATCTCGACCGACACGACGCGGTCGAACGTCGCCGGCTCGGCCGCGAAATCGTTCATGTCGGCCGTTAACACGCAGACGTTCGTCAAACCGCGGGACGCTGCCGTCGTTTCGATGTGGCGTCGTTGCGGCGCCGAGTTCGAGACGGCCGTGATCTGTGATTGCGGATAACGCTCGGCCATCCACAACGTCAGCGATCCCCAGCCGCAACCGAGTTCCAAAATCTGTTGGCCGTCGGCAAGTTCGGCTCGCTCGCACGTTGCAGCCAGCGCCGCTTCCTCGGCCGTCGCCAGGTCGTCGACGCCCGGCGGATAGAAACAGCAGCTGTACTTGCGCCGCGGCCCGAGCGCCAACGCAAAAAACTCCGGCGGCAGTTCGTAGTGCTGGGCGTTCGCGCGATCAGGCAGCGGCGCGATCGGCCCGTTGCACATCTCGGCGAGGAATCGTTTCGTCCCGTCGTCGCCGGCGATTCGGCATTCGCGGAGACGATCGGCGCACAGATGCCGAATCCCGGCGCGAATTAACGCGTCGGGGATCCAACCTCGTTCCATCGCGCCGAGCGCCGGAGTCAGCCAACTCACGATGAACCGGCCCCCATCGGCAAGAGCAACTCCGCCACCTCAGCGGCGCGCGACAGTCGCGATCGTCGGCCGGCCTCGGTCAACTCGATCGTCGCCGCCTCGCGACGATAGCCCGGCTTATCGAACTGAATCTGCACGACGCCGGTGGCCCGTTCGTCGAAAGCCGCCTCGCAGTAGCAGAGATAATACGTCCAGAGGCGGACAAATCGCACGGGATAGCCAAGCTGGCGAACTTCGTCCAACTTCGCGACGAAGGCCGACCGCCAACGACGCAACGTCTCGGCATAGTGCGTGCCGAAATCCTCGACGTACTCCAGTCGCAGATCGGTTTTACGGCGCGCCGAGTCGAGCATCGCACCGACCGACGGCAGACAGCCGCCGGGGAAGACGTAACGCTGAATGAAGTCGACCGATCGCAGATACCGTTCGTATCCGAGGTCGGGCATGACGATCGCCTGCAGCACCATCGTCCCCGTCGAGTTGAGCAACTTGCCGCACTGCTCGAAGAACGTGTCGAGAAAGCCGTGACCGACCGCTTCGATCATCTCGACCGAGACGAGTTTGTCGTAGGTCCCCGTCAGATCGCGATAATCTTGCCGCAGCAGCGTCACGCGATCGTGCAAGCCGGCGGCGTCGATGCGGCGTCGGGTCTCTTCGTACTGTTGATCCGAGATCGTCGTCGCCGTCACGCGGCAGCCGTATCGCGACGCGGCATGGACGGCCAGCGCTCCCCAACCGCAGCCGATTTCGAGCAAATGATCGCTTGGCTGGAGTTCGAGCTTGCGGCAAAGGCGATCGATCTTCGCCAACGACGCCTCGCGCATCGTCGCCTCACCGCTCGCAAAAATTCCGCTCGAATAACACATGGTGTCGTCGAGCCAGAGGCGAAAAAAGTCGTTCCCCAGATCGTAGTGTTCGCGAATGTTCTGCTTGCTGCCGCGGCGAGTGTTCGCGCGTCGGGCATGCCACCAACGTTGCAAAGCAAGCTGCCATTGCGGCGCGCCGCGATCCATTCCGTCGGAAAACGACGAGTTCTGCAAGACGAGCCGAAACATCGCCGTCAGATCATCGCAGTCCCAATCGCCCCGCAAATACCCCTCGGCCAACGCCAGACTCCCGCCGAAGACGGCATCGCGATAGAAGCGGCCCGCGTGAACCGTGACCGTCGTTCGGAGTTCGCCGGTGCCGCCGAAGCGGCGAGCACCGTCGTCGTCGACGAGCGTCAGTTCGCCCCGTTCGAGCTTCTGCAACTGCCGCATCAACAGGGCTCGCCCCCAGCGATCCCACGGACGAAGCGATCGGGCTGACGGCGCGGAGTTTCGCGGCATGGCAGGCAACGAATTCATGCGATGACCTTCGGATCGTGAACCTGAGGAAACGTACGACGTCGGCCGGGATGAGGAACGAACGGCACCCGCTTCCCCCACAGCCGGAACGCTTGCCAGTAGATGCCGACAAAGACCTTGAGCGTCAGCAAGGGGTACTGCACGAGTACGCGGGCCAAACTGCCGCGCGTCAGCGGTGTGCGTTGGAGCGTAAGCGTCGCGTCGAATCGCTTCGCGCCCTCGGCGAGATTTTCGATGTGCGCCGTCAGTCGCTCACCCGGCTGATTCAACAGCCAACGGTAATCCATTTCGAGCGGCATGAACGGCGAGACGTGGAACTCCTTGCCGATCGTCGCTTGCAGTCGATCGTCTGCATCCGGCCATGGCAACACATAAAGATGCTGCTCGTTCCACGGCGTATTGCTCACCTCGGCCACGACCACTTCGACGCGCTCGTCGGCCGCGTCAAAACAGTAATACAAACTAATCGGGTTCATGCCGAAGCCGAAGTAACGGAAGTTCGTGAGCAAACGGATCGGCCCCGACGGACGTCGTCCGAGTCGCGAATCGACCGTCGCGCGGACCGCTTCATCGAGCGGTTGGGTCGGATCGCCGAGGTGCTCGTCGCGACGAAATCGCGCCAGGGCCGGGAAGCGCGTCGACCAGAATCCGCGACGGCCGAAGAGCTGATCCAGTTCAGCGAGATCGACGTAGACCATGAACAGCCGATAACGAAAGTCGTGCACCGTCGGAGTGAGCCGACGATGGCGAACAGTCCCTTCGTACAAACAGCTGTGCATAAGATTAGCTTCCCGCCGTCAACGTGACCGCCGGCGAAGGACTCGCCGCCAACTCCAAGGCTCGAACAACGCGTTGGGCGCTGACGACGCCGTCTTCGTGAAAGCCACTTCCCCAGTACGCGCCGCAGAACGAAGTATTGCGGATGTTCAGTACCTCCGCGTGTCGTGCCTGGGCCGACGCCTTACGGGTTGAGAAGAGCGGATGATGGTATTCGATGTGTCGCAACACCTTGGCCGGATCGATGCTCGCATCGTCGTTGAGCGTCACGCAAAACGTGTGCTGGGAAGAAATGCCTTGCAGCAGATTCATGTCGTAGGTAACCGTCGCGCGGTCGCCCAACACGCCTCCGCCGGTTTTTGTGGGCAAGCGATAGTTCCAACAGGCCCAAGCTCGACGACTTCGCGGCAACACGCTCTCGTCGGTATGCAGCACGGCCAGGTTTCGTTCGTAGGGAAAGGCCGAGAGCAATTCCGTTTCGATCGGCGATGGATCGGCGAGCATCCGCAACGCCTGATCGGCATGGCAAGCGACGACGACGTGATCAAATCGCTGCGTTGTACCGTCGCGAGGCACGACCTGAACGCCGGTCCCCTCCGGCTCGCGGCGCACTTTTGTGATCGGCGAATTCAAGATCATGCGTCCGCGAAATCGCGCGAGCAACGCATCGACGTACGTCCGCGAACCGCCCTGGATCACGCGCCATTGCGGCCGATCGTGCAAACTCAGCAGCCCGTGATGGCGATAGAACTCAAAGATGAAGCGGATCGGAAATTGTTCGAACATTCCGCGCGGACAAGACCAGACGGCCGAGCCCATCGGCAGCAAATAATGCTCCGCGAACTCGCGCGAGTAACGTCCTGCTCGCAAGAACTCGCCGACCGTCGTCTCATCGTCGGGTGGCAACGTCAGGTCGGGCGTCTCGCGATTGAAACGGAAAATGTCGCGGAGCATACGATGAAAGCTCGGCCGCAGCAAATTCCAACGCTGAGCAAAGACGCCGTTCAACGACGAACCGTTGTACTCCAAGTTGCTTCGGTCGCAGCGGACCGAAAAACTCATGTCAGTCGGTTGGGAAGCGACTCCTAGCTCATCGAGCAAGCGAATGAAGTTCGGATACGTGCGGTCGTTGAAGACGATGAAGCCCGTATCGATCGCATGTCGCTCGCCGGCGAGTTGTACTTTGATCGTGTTGACGTGCCCGCCGGGATAGTCGGCCGCTTCGAACAGCGTCACGTCGTGCCGCTCGGACAAGCGATAGGCCGCCGTCAAACCTGCCACGCCGGAGCCGATAACAGCTATGTTCATTCGGTCTAACGCGTCTGGAACGGCATGAATTGCGAAGCGGGAAACGTCGCCGGTCTGCGCGAGCAGCCGCTACGGTTGACGACCGCACACGACCGACCCTAGCATGGCCGAGACGCCGTATTATAGCGGGGCGAGCAAGGGGTTCCTCGCACAGAATCGTCGCGACTTAGCCCCCTCATTTCCGCCGCAATTCACCGATTTTGCCGAGTAT
The DNA here is from genome assembly GCA_945877965.1 of Planctomicrobium piriforme. Classification (GTDB taxonomy): domain Bacteria; phylum Planctomycetota; class Planctomycetia; order Pirellulales; family PNKZ01; genus CAMCTH01. Next base: position 7,315 of record CAMCTH010000158.1, read on the forward strand.
CTGCCCGATGATCGATCGCGAAGGCCGTCAGTTCTTGAAATGCGATGTCTTGGTGGCGGGGGGCGGACCGGCGGGCGTTCCCGCGGCGGTTGCGGCGGCTCGCAACGGGGCGAAGGTGATCCTCTTCCATGATCGGCCGGTCCTCGGCGGAAACGCTTCGAGCGAAGTGCGGATGCACATCGTCGGCGCCGATTGCAGCGGCCATCGTTGCGGCTCGCCCGACGTCGAATCGCGCGAAGGGGGCATCATCGAAGAGATCCGACTCGAAGCGGCGGTGACAAACCCGCAACGCTCGCCGTCGATCTTCGATCTGATCCTGTACAACCTCTGCCGCCAAGAGCCGAACTTGACGTTGCTGCTGAACACGACCGTCGACGGGGCCGTCGTCGAGGGAGATCGCATCACGCAGGCCTATGCGACGCGCGCCTCGACCGAGGACCGCTACGTCATCGAGGCGGATATCTTTCTCGATTGCACGGGTGACGGGCGGCTAGGGGTCGAGGCGGGGGCCGACTTTCGCGTCGGCCGCGAGGCGCGAGGCGAGTTCGACGAAATCCTGGCGGTCGATGAAGCCGACGAACTGCGGCTCGGTTCGACGTTGATGTTTCAGGCGAAGAAATACGATCGGCCGATGCCGTTTGCGCCGCCGTCGTGGGCCCGCAAGTTTACGGAGCACGACCTGCGACTTCGCCCACACGCCAGCGCCGAGGTCGATCTCGGCCTCGAATTCGGCTACTGGTGGGTCGAATGGGGCGGCACGCTCGACACGATCAAAGATAACGAACAGATTCGCGACGAGTTGCTGGCGATCTTGCTCGGCGTATGGGATCACGTCAAGAACGGCGGCAACCACGGGGCCGAGAACTGGGCCCTCGAATGGTGCGGCTTCGTGCCGGGCAAGCGCGAGAGTCGCCGCTTCCTCGGTCAGTATGTGCTCCGCGAACAAGACGTGATGCAGTCGACGCCGTTTGCGGATGCGATTGCCTTCGGCGGCTGGCACATCGACACGCATCCGCCGGGCGGCGTCGATGCGATCGACGAAGAGCCGTGCACCCAACATCGCGTGCCGCATTTGTACGACATTCCGCTGCGGGCCTGCGTCAGTCGTAATCGGTCGAACTTGATGTTCGCAGGGCGCAACATCTCAGCGACGCACATTGCGTTTGCCTCGACGCGTGTGATGGCGACCTGCGCTGCGATGGGACAAGGAGTCGGCACAGCCGCCGCCTTGGCAGTTCGCAGCCGACTTGCTCCCGCTCAGATAGCTGAGGATGCGGCCTTCCTCCAGATCTTGCAGCAACAACTGCTACGCGACGATGCGTATCTGATCGGTCGCACGAACGAAGCCCACGCCGATGCAGCCCTTCGCGCGACGGTCACCGCGTCGAGTTTCGCCCCCGGCGGCGAGCCGGCGAACGTCATCAGCGGACAGACGCGCAGCGTGCATGGCGTGAAGGGATCACCCGCCGATCGTGCCCGCCCCGGAACGCACCGTTGGCGGAGCGATCCGACTCGGCCGCTGCCGCAATCGCTGCAACTCACTTGGCCCGCGCCGATCACGGCCCACCGCGTGCAACTCATTTTCGACACCGGCATGTCGCGGCCGCTTACTTTCACGCTGGCCGACGGTTATGTCCGCCTGATGACGTGGG
>CAMCTH010000159.1 GCA_945877965.1 Planctomicrobium piriforme
GACGAGGCACGGCGTCTGGCGATCGATCGTATCGCCGTAGATCCAATAGTTGCCGGGCTGCGACGGCGGCGCAACTCCGACCGGCGCGGTCGGCGTTGTTGAAGGATTGATTGGGGTTGTCGGAGGATTGTTCGTCGGCAAATTGGCAACGGCGACCGGCGGCGGAGCGGCGGAGCCGGTCGACTGCGGCAGGGCGAACATCTTGTTCGGGTCGACGTTCGACGTCTGCGGCACGTTCGGAGTCGTGGCCGACGGTACGGCCGGCGGCGGGATGAGTTTTTGCGGACCGGGATCGACGAGGGTTTGCACCGTGCCGCCGTCGGGGAGTTGCACGCGGGCGGTTTCGTTACCTTTGTCGTCGCGGAAGATGAACCAGACGCCGAAGGCGATCAGGGCGGCTCCACCGAAACCGGCGGCGGCGAGTAAACCGCCGTTTGATTTCTTGCGCGGCGGCGCGGCGCCTTGGTTCTTCGCCCCTGAGCCTTTCGGAACCGCTGCCGAAGCGGCCGGCGTCGGTCGGCCGGTATTCGCGGGCAGCGTTCCGCCCGGATACGCAGTGCTTGGAAACGACGGAGCGCTCATCGCCGTCGGCGGCGCCGCGGCATTCGCTACCGTGTACGCCTGCGGAATCGTTACGCCCGAGATCGAGCCCGGGATCGGCGTCGGCGGCGACGGGTTCGACATCGCCGGCGCAGGGCCGAGCGGTGCGCTCGCAGTCGGCAGCGAAGCCGCGAGCCCGATCCCCGACGAACCGGCCGCGGCCGCAACGTCGAGCGAGCCGAGCGCGTCGGCCAGTTCTTGCATCGTCGGACGATCTTCGGGCCGCTTCGCCATGCAGCGCATGTAAATCGCATCGAGCGAGGGCGGTGCGTCGGGGCGATGTTTACGCAGCGACGGGATCGGCTGATCGCGATGCGCCAGGATTTTTTCGACCATCGACTCGCCGACGTACGCCGGCTCGCCGGTCAGCAGGCGATGCAACGTGCATCCCAAGCTATAGACGTCGGACTTGGCGTCGGCGTTGCGCGTGTTGAGCGCTTGCTCGGGAGCCATGTAATCGACCGTCCCCATCACCGCGCCGCTCTGCGTTAGTTCCGCTTCGCTCGCCGTGTTGCTCGCGCCGGGACCGTCGAGTCGGGCCAGGCCGAGATCGAGAATCTTGACGGTGCCGCTGGAATCGACGAGCAGGTTGCCCGGCTTGATATCGCGATGCACGATCCCCTTGCTATGTGCAAAGGCCAACCCGCGAGCCGCCTGCGCGATGAATGCCGCGGTCTGCTTGATCGGCAACTTGCCGTGCCGCTTGAGCAGCGACGACAGATCGGGACCGTCGACCAACTCCATCACCAAGTAATGGACGCCGTCTTGCGCGCCGGCGTCGTAGGCGGTGACGATGTTCGGATGCGCAAGCTTGGCGGCCGCGCGCACTTCGCGCTCGAACCGCTTCACGGCGTCGGCGCTTTGCATGGCGGCGGTCGACATGACCTTGAGCGCGACGAGGCGGTCCATTCGTCGGTGCCGCGCTTTGAAGACCTGGCCCATGCCCCCCGCGCCGATCCGGTCGACGACGAGGTAGTCGCCGTAGCGAAGCGAGCCAGCCTTGCCTTGGAAGATCGCGGCCGCTTGATACTTCGTCAGTTTGCCGAGATCGACGTAGAGCTTGGCCGCGGCTTGGCCGTCGGCGCGCTTTTCGGGGGGCAGCTTCTGCGAGATCGACGTCGCTTCGGCTTCGTCGACGAGTCCGAGGTCCAGAACGTGGCGGCTGAAGTCTTCGCTAGTGATCGACATGGCGCGGCCGCTCGCAGTGGCGGGAAGTTCGGCCGATCTCGCCCCAGAGCCGGCACCGGAACTGCCGATTCTACTCTTCGGAGGGGGTGTCGGCGATGGTTCGCTGGGCGATTTCGCTCGCGCCGCCTGCATGGGCGTGGTGTTTTTCACCTGTTTCAACTTGGCTAGGAACGTGTCGTCGCCGCCGGCCAGCACCGCAATGGTCGACTGGCAGTCGGGGCAGGCGTCGACGTGGTCGGCGACCGTTTCGATCGCCGGCTCTGGCAATTTGCCGAGGGCGAAATCGGAAAGTTCTTGGCGATTGGGGCAAACCATGGCGAACCTCCGTCGGACGTGGCGTTGTGTCTATCCGTCAAGAACGGAATGATCTGCCGGCATTTTTTACAGCGCCGTCGCGGCGACGGCAGTTCTTAATCTTCGAGGCCGGTTAGCACTTCGCGTAGACGTCGCAGCACGCGACTCTTGGCCTTGTAAACGGCGTTCAGCGTCAGGTCCAACTCCGCCGCCACGTCGCTCGGCGAACGTTCTTCGACTGTCGTCAGCCAGAACGCGCGGGCCGTCGCCGGTTCGAACTCGACGCCGATCAACTCGACCGCGGATCGAAACACGAGTCCGGTCTCGACGGCCGCTTCGGTTTCGTCGTCCTGGTTTGAAAGCGGATCGGCGAATTGCGCGAGCTGGAGTTGCGCCGCACTGCCGCCGCTCGCCGCGACGGACTCAGCCCTTGTGCGGGCCGCATCGATCAGCTTCCGTCCGACGATCGTGCGGAGCCAACCCCGAAAGCTGCCGCCGGCGGGACGGAGTTCGCTCGGCTGCTTTTCGAACGTCGGCAGGCCGCGCAGCACGGCGGCGAAGGACTCTTGAACGAGGTCGTCGATCGCCTGCTCGGCCAATCCGGTCCGGCGACACCAGTGCCGCACGAGCGGCGCATAGACGCGAACCATCCGCCGCCACGACTCCGCATCCCGCAACCGCACGCCGTCCAACAAACTCAACGACGTCGCATTCCGCGAAGTACTAACGCCGTCCAGTTGCTGCGACTCGAAGTCCATGGCTTAAGATTAAACCATGCGCAAAATAAAGCCCAGGGAGTGTATTCCCCCGAGCCCTACTTCGTTTAATCTTAGCGAATCCGCCTGGAAGTTTACGGCTGTTCCTTAACCTGTTCGAACAGGAATACGCCTTTTTTGTTGGCGATGGCGATGTCGAGTTTGCCGTCGCCGGTGACGTCGGTCACTTGGAACTGCGTGCCGACGCCCGAGTCGTCGTCGATTTTGTGCGGCGTCCAGACCGGCTTGCCGTCCTTGCGCGAGAGTTCGAACCAATACAGCACCGCTGGGTCGCCGGGGTTCACGTCGCCGTTGGGGCCGTGGGCCCAGTAACGCTTGCCCGTCACGAAGTCGGGGAGGTTATCGCCGTTCAGGTCGACGTGAACGAGCGCGTGCGTTTGCGAAAAATCCTTACTGATCTCGTGCGTTTGCCAGCCTTCCTTCGTTTGCTCGTGCCACCACATGCCGAGTTTGTGGGCGGCCGACGACAGGACATCGGCGTCGCCGTCGCCGTCGAAGTCGAAGACGTGCATCTGCGCGCACGGCTCGCCGAGTTTGGCCGGCGTGAAAGCCCAGGACGGGCGTCGTTGGCCGAGCAGCGGTTGCTGCCACCAGCCGTTCGGCGTGACGATGTCGAGCAGGCCGTCGCCGTTCATGTCGCCCGCGCCGATGCCGTGATAGAACTTGCGGGCCATATCGACGTTCCGCTCCGAAACCGTCTGCAACTTCCACGGCTTCTTCGGGTCGCGATCCGGTCGGGCGATCGCCATGTACTTTTCCGGACCGTCGGAGTTTTTGGGATCGGCCGACGTGCCGAGGAGCAGGTCCGAAAAGCCGTCGCCGTCGACGTCAGTGAATTCCGGGCTTTCGTTGTTCGTCACTTCGACGACGACGTGTCGCGCCCAAGGACGTTCGACCCCCTTCGGGTTTTCGAGCCACACGGTCGGCCGACCGGGGAACTCGACGACGAGCAGATCGTCCCAGCCGTCGTTGTTGAAATCGCGAGCCCAAGCCTGAAAGCACTCGCTGTACTTGAGCGGATCGAACTCGCGCGCCTGTTCGCGGATCGGCTGAAACTTCCAATCGGGCGCGGCGTAGTAGCCTTCGCCGGTCGCGAGGTCGAGACTGCCGTCGTGATTGAAATCGCCGACCGCTACGCCTTCGCCGCGGAACTTTTCGTCGAGCTTCGTTTTCTTAAACGTAAACGGCTCAGCGGCGGATGCGGACGAGAGGGGGAGCAGGAGAGAGAGGGAGAGAGCGAGTGCGACGAGTTTGGGCATGGGGAAATCCTTCGTCAGTGGGCGTGCGTTTTTAGCTGCGGATGTACATCCGCAGCTCTTTGTGCTGCGAATAAATTGCGTTTGACTAGCGGGCCAACTCTTTCAACATCTTCATCACCGCGGCGCGGAGTTGTTCTTCGGCGTCGACTTCGAGAAAGCTCGACCGAGCGCGCCAGGTCTCGTAGCCGCCGAGCGCGTGATGTTCGCGCGTCGGCAGGTAGCCGGCGTAGTCGTTCGCTAGGCTGATGACGAACGTCGGCTTGAAGGGGCTTTCGCGTTTTACTTGCAGGCCGGTTTCGACGAACGTCTCGCAGGGGAACGACGTGATCGCGAGGTCACCGATCCGGATCGCTTGCACGATCGTTTCGACCTCGGCCGGATAGTCGGCCAGCAGCAGCGTCTCGCGGGCGTAAATTTCTTCCTGCGTCTTCAGCGGTTCGCCTTGTCCTTGCGAGAGGACGTACTTGGCCCGGGCGATCTCGTCGCGAGCCGGCTTGCGGACGCCGCAGACGACGGCCGTTTCGAGCATGCCGAGTTGCACGTCGCTGCGGAACGAGATCTTGTCGTACACCTTCCGGGCTTCGCCGGCCAAAGCCGCGGCGACGGCGTTGATTCGTTCGTACGCGACGCCGCTGCGGGGTCGAACCAGTTGGAAGTTCACGTTGTTGATGTTGCCGCTCGTGCCGTTCGACATCATCACGACGGCCGGCGGATCGAGTTCGTCGGCCTGCAGCAGCTTCACCAGCCGACGAGCGAACTCGCCGAAGTAGTCGGCCGAGACGTGCGACGGCCCGACGTCGCCGACGTAATGCAACGAGTAGTTGGCCACCACGGCGATCGGCCGTTGGTCGGACGCGCGGCGAATCGCGAGCAGCGAAACCTCGGGATCGATCGGCCCCGACGGTTCGACGAGCTTGTCGCTCCCCGGCGCCGGGTTCATTTTTACTTTATCGACGCGGCCGAAGGGGTTCGGCAGGATTGCGCCTTCTTGCATCTTCCAGCGACGATTGAAGACCTGATTTGGTTCTTGTCCGACGCCCCAGCCGATTTCGGCCGGCTGCAAGTTGTTCACGGCGCGACGCAGCCCGTCGGCGATCCGCATCGCCAGGAACGGCATGTAGCTTTCGTCGGGCTCGCTTTGAAAAACACCGGCGACCGTCGGGCAGCTATGCGAATGCGTCGCCGAGATGAGAATGCGATCGAGCGGCAAGTCGGTGCCGCTTTGCGCCGATTCTTTCGCCGCGTCGAGCACCGACCGCGGAATCATGCAGCTATCGCACACGACGATGCCGATCCGCTCCGTGCCGTCGTCGATCACCAGACAGCGGGCGTGTAGCTCATCGTGAATGTGTTGGGCTTGGCGATCTTGCATCCCGCCGTTGAGCGAGATGCCGAGCGGCGGAGTGATGTTGCTGGTCGCAGCACCGGCGCGAAGCGAAGGCATAAGGCAAATGGGGAATTCGGAATGGGGAATGGGGAATGACGGACGCTCCGCCTCGTCCCAGCCTAGGCGTCAGATTATCCCCACCGACGGCGCAATGCCAGCGCCGAGACTCCGCCTTAAGAAAGAGTCTGCCGTTTCTGAAGTTCCGCGTCGATCGCCGTGTGCGGAACGGAACCGCTTACTAACGTGCGCGGCTCTGCCGGACTTCCGCCTTGCCTACAGCTGGCTTTCCAGCAGCAACCGCATTTTGCGGAGTTCGCCCAGGTGGTCGACGTCGGGGCCGCTCGACTCGTCGATGTTCACGCAGATCGCTTTTTGGTAGCGGAATTTGGTGAGCTGACCGATGATTCGGCCGTACTCGATTTCGCCCTGGCCGACCTTCACCTGGAACTGTTTCTTGTTCGTGTCACGCAGTTGGGTGTGGCAAGTGTACGGGATCAGGTGATCGTACTTCGCCCCGGCCATTGGACCGTAGTGGTAGTGGCTCGGGTCGAGCGTGATACAGAGTCCCTTGACGTTATCGCACAGCACCTTGGCCGTGTCGGGGTCTTGCGTCATGCGGTCGGCTTCAGTCTTCAGGCCGACGACGATGCCGTCGACCGTGGCGATCTTGACGAGGTCGCGGAGCCGTTCGATTTCGGCATTGAACGGCGTGCCGAGCTCGCCTGCGCGAACGGCGATGACGATCACCTTCGTCGCTTTGGCGAGCTTGCAGATGGCGGCGAACTGCTTGAGATAGTCGGGCCCTTCGACCGGCGAGTCGAAGAAGTACGCGACGGGCGTCAGCCGGTGCGTGTCGCGGCAGGCGACGATCGCCGATTCGGTATCGGCCAACACCTGCGACGGCTTGAGTTGCTCGCCTTCTTCGCGGAGCACGATTTCGACTCGGTTGTACTCCAAGTCGAACAACTTCTTGAGCGCTCCGCTGAGCGGCAGGTGCGGAAAACAATCCGTTGAGGCGGCGACGAACACGGCAGACTCCCTTCGACCAAACAAACGACGTGGACGCCGCAATCGGGCGACGTTTCGTTGCACAGCTTACCGCTCCGCCGCACTTTCGGGCAACCCCACGCGGCGCGGGGGCGATTGTTCGCAACCCGCAGCGCCCCTAGAATGCCCTGCGTTGTCATAAAAGCCGCAGCCCTTGCAGGATAGATGCCATGTCGACTTACGGTGCCGGTCCGCAGAACCCGAATCAACCGCAAGTCGTCTATGTGGCGGCCGTCCCGCCGCCGCGGAGTCTGCTGTCGCGGCTCTTCGGTTTCGCGCAGACGTTGTTTTTCCTCTTCTTCATGCTAGCGGTCCTCACGGCGATCTATTCTCCCGACTCGATCAGCGACGACGCACACAACAAGGTCGAGGAACGCTATCACTCATTGAACAAAGAAGGCGTGCACAAGGTCGCCATCATCGAAGTCGACGGCACGATCATGGACTCCGAGACCGTGCGTCGCCAATGCGAGAAGGCGACGGCCGATGAAAACGTCAAAGCGATCGTCCTCCGCGTCGACTCGCCCGGCGGCACCGTCACGGCCAGCGACCAGATGTACCATTACCTCCGCAAGATGCTGACGACCCGCAAGATCCCGCTCGTCGTCAGCATGGGGGGCATGGCGGCCAGCGGCGGTTATTACATCAGTATGGCCTGCGGCGATGAAAAAGACGTCATCTTCGCCGAGCCGACGACCTGGACCGGCTCGATCGGCGTCATCATTCCGCACTACGACGTCTCGGGCTTGCTCGCCAAGTGGGACGTGTCGGAAGACTCGATCAAGAGCGGCCCGATGAAGCAAGTGGGCAATCCGGCCCGGAAGATGACTCCGGAAGAACGGGCCTTGTTGCAAGGCTTGGTCACCGACAGTTTCGATCGCTTCAAGAGCATCGTCGAAGCGGGCCGACCGAAGTTCCGCGGCGATAAGGCGGCGATCGAGAAAGTGACGACCGGCGCGGTCTTCAGTAGCAAGCAGGCTGTCGAACTCGGTTTGGTCGACAAGATCGGCTTCTTAGAAGACGCGATCAACCGAGCGCTGGAGCTGGCTTCGCTGCAACCCGGTACGACCAAAGTCGTCGAGTACCGCAAGCAGAAGACGTTCGTCGACGCCCTCGTCGGCGACAGTGCCGCGAAAGCGCGCGGCAGCGAGTTGCGGGCCTTGCTCGATCTCGCCACACCGCGAGCGTTCTATCTCTACGCTTGGCCCGGCTTGGCGAGCGACAAATAAGCCGGCGGTAAGTAACTGTCTCCACTAGCCCCGAGCGGAAGCGAGGGGATTTCTCGTTACCAACATTTCATTCTCCCTATGTCTCAAGAGAGCATGCTCGCAAATCGCACGGCGCTCGTCACCGGCGGCGCTAACGGCATCGGCCGAGCCACCGCCCTCCGCCTCGCCCGCAGCGGCGCAAAAGTGTTCGTCGGCGATGTGAACCTCCTGCCGGAAAACGCCGCGCTCTTCGCCGAGTTGAAGATCGAACAACAACAGTGCGACGTCCGGATCGAGGCCGACATTAAGCGTTTGATCGACGCGGCCGTCGCGGCGACCGGCCGGTTGGATATCGTCGTCAACAACGCGGGCATCGGCCTCGTGAAGCAGATTCCCGACGTGACCGAGGAAGAATGGGACCGCGTGTTGGACATCAACTTCAAGTCGGTCTTCCTGACGGCTCGCCATGCGATCCCGCATTTGAAAAAGGCCGGCGGCGGCTCGATCGTCAACGTTTCGAGCAACGCAGGCCTGCTGCCGCGAGCCCATGACCCGGTCTACTCGACGAGCAAAGGGGCGATGATCGCCCTCACCAAGTCGCTGGCCCTGTGCCATGCGAAGGACCGCATCCGCGTGAACGCCGTCTGCCCCGGGCCGGTCGGCGACACGGGCATGATGAACGCCGATCTAGCGAAGGCGGCAGACCCCGCGGCCCTCTCGCAGATGATGATCGACGCCAGCCCGCTCGCGAAAGCGTTCAAGCGGATGATCTCGCCCGACGAGGTCGCGCAAGCGGTGATCTACTTAGTCAGCGACGCCGCAGCGATGGTGACCGGCACGAGCATCGGCATCGACGGCGGCAAATCCTTGGGCGTGCCGCCGAAGGAATAGCGTCTGCGTTTGGTGCCACTGGCGGCTCGTCCGCCAGTGTCTGTGCCGCGATAAGGAGCACGGGCGGACAAGCCGCCCGTGGCACCCGCTGTTGCACCTCTAATGCACGCGCATCCCCGGCTTCGCGCCGCTGTCCACGTCGAGCAAAAATATCTCTTTCCCCTCCGGCCCGCCGCCGCCGGCTGCCGTGACCATTCCTTCGCTCAGGCCGAACTTCATCTGCCGCGGTTGCAGGTTGGCGACGCAGATCACCAGCCGCCCGACCAGATCCTCGGGCTTGTACGCACTCTTGATCCCGGCA
>CAMCTH010000160.1 GCA_945877965.1 Planctomicrobium piriforme
CGTCGACGATGATCGTACCGTACTTGGCGTAGTCCTTGGGGTCGAGCCATTGGCGTTCGAGTTCGACGACCGGCACGCCGGCCTTGCGGAGCGCGTACAACACAAGCGGGGCGTCGAACGCGGGATAACCGGTGACGACGATGGCCGGCTTGTCGACGAGCGGCGGCAACTCGGCGGTCGGGACCGGCGCGAACTGCCAGGCGATCGCTTGCGACTTCGAATCGGCAGGGACCGGATTGCCGCAGAGATCGAAGCGGCCGAAGCAGCCGATCCGCGGAATCTCGCTGCCGCGCGCCAGTGCGCCGACGTCGGGTGCTCCCTGATCTTCGGACACGGCGTACAGCAGGCCGCGGCCTGGTTCGACGTCCAGCGCACTCACGCCGCCGTCGATCGCCGAGCTGCCGTCGCGCAATCGCAGATCGACGGGCTTCCGCCAGTCGGCGTCGTACGCAACGAACAGTGGATCGGCGTACTTGTCGTGCGCGGCCCATTCCGGTTTTGGCGGCGCTTTGTCTTTGAGATAGCGCGGCTTCCAATCGACGGTGCCGACGGTCGCGTCGATGCTCCACAACAGGTTGCCGTCGACGGCGTAGTCCGTATCGCCCGGCGGTAGATAGTCGCCCGGCAGTCCTTTCATCTGGTAGATGATGTTGTTGTAGACGCGGCGGCGGGTCCCTTGTTGCATCGCGCCGCTGAAGCCGTCGGTGCCGTACTCATAGCGCGGCGTGTCGCCGGCCAGGACTGTGTTGTGCACGATCTCCATCCGCTCGCGGGCCGGGCTGCCGTGATCGCCGGCGAAGCGACCGAGCGAGACGATCTCTTGCACGTCGTCGGGGCCGGTCGGCCAGTGATACATCACCGAGCGGCGGAAGTCGAAGACGTTTCGCGCGATCCACATCCCCTCGCCGAGTTGCCGCTTCGTCGTCGCGTTCGATTGGCCGTCGCCGATCGCTTTTTGGCGACCATGCCCGACGCCGAACGCGAAGCAGGTGAGATTGCGCGCGAAGCGATTCTGATAGAACCACGATCCGCCGCCGGGGGTCGTGCCGTCATACGCGGTGTTCGACGTGACGAAGACGGCGTCGTCGCTGATGTTCTCGACGAGGTTGTGATGAAACGCGACGCGATGGATGTTGCCGATGAAGACGCCGTCGACCGAGTCGGTGAACTCGCAGTTGGCGAACTCGTAATTACGACCGTCGTCGCCGGTCGGGTCCCAACCGCCGGTCCGAATGATCCGTGATTCCAGCGAGCGATATTTCAGACTACCGCGGAAGGTCCACGGGCCCGCGAGCCCGCGACAGGCGGTGTTGGCGACGCGGAGGCCGTGAATGCCCGGCGCTCCGAGACATGCCCCGCCGCCGTAGATCGTCAGGCCGTCGAGTTCGAGGTTCGCGCCGCCGTCGAGCGACAGCGTCTCGGTCCGCGCGCCGCGGAGGACGAGGTCTTGCAGCCGCACGTAGCGCGAGTGTTGCAATTTGAGCACGGGGCCCGCGCCGTACGTCGCCACGACGAGCGGAATCTTGCGCGGGTCGGTCTCGCCGGTGTAGTTGTTCTCGCCGAGGCCTGGCAACTTGGTGTGCGCGAGACGACAGTGGATGCGACTCGTCTCGGGATTGAACCAGAGACCGGGGCCGCAGTAGACGTGCGCGTCGGGCTTCGTCTTCTCGCCGCCGCCCAGCGTCCAGTACGGGTTGTCGCTTTGCAAGTCGGGATGATGCCAGTAACCGTGCAGCGGCAAGAGTGAATCGATGAAGAGACCGACCGCACCGATTTTTAAGTCGCCCGCAGTTGCGCCGGCGTCGGGATAGGTCTTGGTCGAACGATACTCGCCTGCGACGCCGTTCGAGTCGGGCTCCCACGATGCGGCGTGATCGAGTTGAAACTCGGGCAGGCCGCCGTCGAGCGTGACGAGTTCGCCCGGATAGGCGCGGATCGTGATTGGCTGCTCGGCCGTGCCGACGAGTTTGGCGCGGACGTGTTCGTAGTAGACGCCGCCGCGCAGGTAGAGCGTGTCGCCGGGTTGTAGCTTCGTGACGGCGAGGCCGAGCGTCCGCCACGGTTTCGCTTCGGAACCGTCGTTCGCATCGTCGCCGTTTGTGGCATCGACGAACTTGGCGGGGCCCGCGGCGAGCGGTCGCGAAGAGGCTTGCGGCAACGGTCGGACCGGCGCGTGGCTGGTGAACTCCGCGGCCGACGACGATCCGGCGATCGTCGACCCGAGCAGGGCGAGACCCAAACACCAACGGAGCAGGGGGCGCGACGACATCGACATCTCCATCATGCGGGAATGGGGCGGGCGGCCGTCGATTATATCTGCCGACGGACGAGGGCGGGTGCGAAGTAAGGCCGCAGCCCGGCCAGTTTAGGCGAGCGAGCGTTGATTTTTCGGGAAGAAAGTCGAAGTCGCCGAGCCGCGCCGGGATGAGCAGGTCGCTTCGATGACGCGGTCGGGGCGGATCGGTCACAAGCGACTCGAACGTACGGCAACAAACGTCGTTCACAAATTCCGGCTATTGAAGAAGCCTTTGTCGCAGGGCGGTGCGACGTTGGTTACACTAAGACCTAGTTCGACGTTCATCCCGCTCGGCCTGCCGTTTTTGCTCACCTTTCGCCCGCCTTCGGAGCTGCTTTCGATGTCGCTGTTCTTGCGCTCGATGTTTGCCGTGAGTTGCGTTGTGTCGTCGTTCCACGTCGTCGTCGCCGGCGAGAACACGAAGCTGGTTTTCCGCGACGTTGCGGAAGAGATGGGTCTGTTTCCCGCCGCCGCCGAGATCTTCGGTCACGGGGCAGGGTGGGGCGACGCGGACGGCGACGGCTTCGTCGATCTGTTCGTCAGCACCTTCGGTGACAAAGCCGACTCGAAGAAGAACGTCTTCTTCTTGCAGCGCGACGGCAAGTTTGTTTCGGCTGCACAGCCCGCGTTGGAATACGCCTGTCGCGGCAACACGGCGCTGTTCGTCGACTTAGATAACGACGGCGATCTCGATCTTTATGTGTCGAGCATGCCGCAGGCGAAGAAGCAGATCGTCGGTTGCAAGTTGTTCCGCAACGACGGGGCCGGCAAGTATGCGGACATCACGACCGAGAGCGGTGCGTGCCCCGAGGCGTTCGGAGGCCGGAGCGTGTCTGCCCTCGACTACGACGGCGACGGCTTGCTCGATCTGCTCGTCGGCGAAGATCCGCTCAAGGGGTACAACGGCTCGCCGACGTTAAGCTCGCGGCTGTTCCACAACGACGGCAACTTGAAGTTCACCGACGTCTCGCGCGGCGCCGGTCTGCCGGAAGGGGTGCCCGGTCACGGGACGTGCGCCAGCGACTTCAACGACGACGGCCTCCCGGATTTCTTCCTGTCGGCCACGAAGGGGGGCAACAAGATGTTCCTCAACGTCGGCGGCGGAAAGTTTCGCGAAGCGACGGAGTTGAACGAGCTGTTCGCCTGGCCGAATGCGAGCCCGAAGCGCGACGATTATGTTTGCGGCGTCGCGACCGGGGATGTGAACCTCGACGGCAAGTTGGACTTGATCGTCGGCCCGCACTTCGATTCGCCGTGGCGCGACAAGGTCGGCCCGCGGTTGTTCATCAATCGGGGCGGCTCGAAGGAATCGCCTAAGTTCGAAGAAGCGACCGAGGCGGTCGGCATCACGCCGCTGCCGCTGAAGACCCCGCACGTTGAGATTCAGGACTTCAACAACGACGGCCTGCCGGACGTGCTCGTTAGCATTGTCAAGTACGGCGCTGACGGCAAAGGCCAACCGATCATCTTTCGCAACACGGGCATCAAGAACGGCCTACCGAAGTTCGTGCTCGACGGTTGGGATGTGAACGATTTTCCGAAGGCGGACGAAGCGGCCAAGAGCGGCGGCCAGTTTTACAAGGACATGATCGCGAACCATCAGATCACCTACACCGCGCCGGCCCCGACGGCCGACTTCAACAACGACGGCAAGCTCGACATCTTCTTCGGCAGTTGGTGGACGGAGCAGAAGTCGCAATTGATGAAGAACGAAACGCCCGGCGGCAAGTGGCTGCAAGTGGTCGTCGCCGGCGACGGCAAGAAAGTGAACAAGCAAGGAATCGGCGCGAAGATCAGGCTCTACGAAGCCGGCAAAATCGGCGACCCGGCGGCGCTCATCGGCTGCAAGGAAATGGCGATCGGCTTCGGTTACGTCAGCGGCCAGCCCGCGATCGCGCACTTCGGCCTCGGCGAGCGGGCGACGGTCGACGTCGAAGTGACGCTGCCGCACGGCCGCGGCAAGTTGGAACGCAAGAATGTCGCGGCCGATCAACGCATTGTGATTGAATAGCTAACCGCACGGCTGCTCATTGAATCTGGAGAATACGATGTCGCGGAACTTGCGAGTGTTACTGCTGACGAGCACTTGGTTGATGTTCGGAGGTTGGGCTACGCTAGAAGCCGCACCGCCGAAAAATACCGACGCGGAAAAAAAGCCGGCCGCGACGAAGCCCGTCGGTGTCAAAAAACCCCGTCCGCCGAAACCAGTCAAAGTCCTGCCGCCGTGGGTCACCCCCGCGTTGTCCGACGGTCAGACCGTCGTCACCGACAAATCAGAGGCGTTCCTCAAGCCGACGGAAACCTTGCTTCCAAGCGTGAAGATCGCCAAGGCGCCGCCGACCGTCGACGTTCTCTACTTCCCAGGCCAAACGTATCGCGGCAAGATCTGGTCGAACTGGGGCGACGGCACCGTCGGCAACGGTAAGTACTACTCGGCCATCGGCGACCATAGCGCCCCGGCTGGCACCGGTCGCGTCTTCGAATACGATCCGCAGGCCAAAACGATTCGTACGCTCGTCGATCTGAAGACGCTGCTCAATCAGCCCGAGGGAAAATACTCGCCGAGCAAGATTCACAGTCGCGTCGATTTCGGCGGCGACGGCAATCTGTACTATTCGACCCATCGCGGTTCGGAAAGCGTGACGAACGACGCGAACGGCTACCAGGGCGACTGGATTCTCAAGACCGATCCGCGGACCGGCAAATCCGAGGTCGTGGCGCACGCGGCGGTCGAGAAGCATTGCATTCCGACCAGCGTCGTCGACCCCGAGCGAATGATTTTCTACGGCGGGACGGCCTCCGGCAAAGATGCGCCCGCGCAGTCGGTCCAGTTCTTGGCCTACGATTTGAAGAACAAGAAAGTGCTGTATCAAGGGGACGACGGTCCGCCGCGCTACATCATGTTAGCCAAGTCGACGGGCCGCGTCTATTACGTCCCCGGCTCGAACGACGAGGGGCAACTCGTCCGTTGGGACCCGGCTAAGGGAGGTGCGCCGACGCCGATCGACGCCGTGCTCGGCCTTCGCGCCGCCACGCAAGAGACGCCGCAAGGAATCATCTACACCGCGTCTAAAGGCCAAGGAGGAAAGCCCGCCGACCTGTACGCCTTCAACGTGAAGTCTGAGCAAGTCGAAAACCTCGGCCCCCTCGAAGTCGGCCTGAACAAGTACGTCGCCACGATGGATGTCGATCCGACCGGTCGTTACCTCTATTACATTCCCGGCGCGCACGGTGGCAGCGAAGTCGACGGCTCGGCGATCGTGCAGTTCGACATCAAGACGAAGACCAAAAAGGTCATCGCCTTCTTGCACCCGTTCTACGGCGAGAGGTACGGCGCGATTTTAAAGGGGACATACAGCTCGGCCCTCTCCGAAAAGGGCGACATCCTGTACGTCACCTGGAACGTCGCCCGCGACGCCGGCCTGAAAGCCTGGGACTGCTGCGCCATCACGGCGATCCACATTCCCGAATCGGAACGTCAACCGTAGTAGTCCTTCGTCATCTACCATCGGTCCTTGATCTTTTAACTCAACTTTCCGTTCTCTAGTCAGGAGTTTTTTCATGCGTACGTTCTGGCGAAATCTAATAGCAGGCGCGACGGCGACGGCCCTCGTCGTCGGCCTCAGCGTCTCAATGAACTCGGCCGCCGAGCCGAAGAAGGCCGCCGCCACGGCGAAGGTTGAAGTGAAGGCCAAGGCCGACGCGAAGCCCATCGCCAAAAAGGCTCCGGCCGTGAAGCCGGCCAAGGCTCCGCCGCCGCCGTGGGTCGAACCGAAGCTGCCCGGCGGCAAAGAAATCCTCACCGAAACCGGTGCTGATTTTCTGAAGCCGGTCGGCGAACTCCCGGCGGGCGTGACGGTCGCCAAGACGGCGCCGACGGTCGAACTGCTGATGTACCCGGGCCAAACGTATGAAGGGAAGCCGTGGTCGAACTGGGGCGACGGCTGCTTCGCGAACGGCAAGTTCTACTCGGCCTTCGGCGATCACCTCTCGCCGCAAGGGACCGGCCGCGTGTTCGAGTACGACCCGGCGACGAAGAAGCTCCGCCAGATCGTCGATTTGAAGTCGTTCTACAAGCGGCCCGAAGGGACCTATAGCCCGGCCAAGATTCACAGCCGGCTCGACATGGCCCCCGACGGTTACCTCTACTTCAGCACGCACCGCGGTTCGCCGTCGACGACGAACGACACCTATCACTACATGGGCGACGACATCCTCCGCGTCGATCCGAAGACGGCTAAGGTCGAAGTGGTCGCCGTCGCTCCGGCCGGGAAGCATTGCATCCCGACGAGCGTCGTCGATCCTGAGCGAATGATTTTCTACGGCGGCACGGCCGCGGGCGTCACCGACAAGAAGAATCCGAGCGCGAGCGACGTGAAGTTCCTGGCGTACGACCTGAAGAACAAGAAGACGCTCTACGTCGGCGACGCGGGTCCGCCGCGCTGCATCATCTGGGCCAAGAGCACCGGCAAGGTCTACTTCGTGCCGGGGACGCAAGGCCAGGGCGAAGTCGTTCGTTTTGATCCGGCGAATCCGGGCACGCCGACGCCGATCGGCATCGAGTTCGCCGCGCGGACCTGCACCTTCGAAACGCCGCAAGGGAAGATCTACTGCGTCGCGTCGGGCCAGAACGACCCCGATCCGAACATCTACGAGTTCGACGTGAAGACCGAAAAGGTGAAGTCGCTCGGCGCGGCGGCCATCGGCGGCGTGAAGTACATCGCCAGCATGGACGCCGACCCGACCGGTCGCTACGTCTACTACATCCCGGGCGCGCACGGTCATGCCGACCGCGACGGCACGCCGGTGATTCAGTTCGACACGAAGACGAACACCAAGAAGGTGATCGCGTTCTTGTCGGAACACTTCCGCACGAAGTACGGCATGTGGCCGGATGGAACGTATTGCACGGTGCTGAGCGACGACGGCAGCACGCTCTATGCGTGCTTCAACACCCAGCGCGGCACGAAGAACTGGGACCACTGCACGATGGCCGCGATCCACATCCCGGAATCGGAACGGCAACCGTAAACGATAGCTAACCTAGTTCGCTGAAGATAAGATTGCGAGGGAGTGCGAGGGCGATGCTCTTTCACTCCCTCGCTCTATTAGATCGGAGCGCGATCGTCGGGAGCCTCGCCCTCCCGTCGCATGCTTCGCGCATGTTATTGAGTTACTCACACATTCCTTCTTCGACGAATCGGCGTTTCTCATGCGATCCCTTCTCGCGCTCATCTCGTCTCTCACTTTGCTCGTTTCCTTCGCGTCGGCCGCCGAGCCGATCGTCGTCTCGACCGCGACGACCGTGCCGTTCAAGGTACAGCTCGACGTCGTCCATGAAGGGTTCGACGGCAAGCGGTGCTTCGTGCAAAACCGGGCCGGCATCGTGCCGCGCCAGAACGAGCCGCCGATCATCGTCATGACCGCCAACCCGCTGCTGCTGCCGGGGAGCGATGTCTACTTCACCGTTCATGATTTTCGTAGCGACGACCTGGGCAAGACCTGGACCGGCCCGACGCGACACGACGGCCTCGCTCGTCGTTCCGATGGCGTACGCGACGGTCAACCGGTCGAGATCGGCGTCTGCGACTTCTGGCCCAAGTGGCACGCGAAGAGCGGCAAGCTCTTGAACATCGGCCACACCGTCCGCTACGTCGACGACAAGCACCCGCTGCCGAACATGCGCCGCGAGACGGCCTACTCCATCTACGATCCCGAGTCGCGCACTTGGACGCCGTGGACTCGTTTGATGATGCCGGGGAGCGACGAGACGTATAACTGCGGAGCCGGCTGCATCCAGCGCGTCGATCTGCCGAACGGCGACATCTTGCTGCCGGTCTACGGCGGTCAGCGCACGCCCGACGACCCGTACACGCACGTCAAGGTGATCCGCTGCGGCTTCGACGGCACGACGCTGACGCTGACAGAAGAAGGCGAACCGTTGCGACAAGAATCGAAGCGCGGCTTCGCCGAGCCGTCGCTCACCAAATTCCAAAACAAGTATTACCTGACGATCCGCCA
The DNA here is from genome assembly GCA_945877965.1 of Planctomicrobium piriforme. Lineage (GTDB taxonomy): Bacteria > Planctomycetota > Planctomycetia > Pirellulales > PNKZ01 > CAMCTH01. The sequence continues at coordinate 8,318 of CAMCTH010000160.1, forward strand.
CGACGACACCGGCTATGTCGCCGTCAGCGACGACGGCCTGCATTTCAGCAAGCCGACGCCGTGGTGCTGGGACGACGGCAGCAGCCTGGGGAACTACAACACGCAAACGCATTGGGTGACGCACGCCGACGCGTTGCATCTGGCCTACACGCGTCGCGGAGCCGCCAATCATCACGTCTTCCGCAATCGGGCACCGATCTTTCTCGGCGAAGTCGACCCGACGACGCTCCGCGTCAAACGCGACAGCGAACGGGTGCTGATTCCCGAACGAGGCGCTCGGTTCGGCAACTTCGGCATCTGCGAAGTGAGCGAGAACGAAACCTGGGTGACCGACAGCGAATGGATGCAAACCTGGAAGCAAACCTCGAGCAGCCTCGGCGTCGACAACCCGTATGGCGCGAAAAACCGCGTCTACGCCGCCCGCATCCTGTGGGACAAGCCGAACACGGACTGGAACTCGCGGTAGTTGCGAGAATCGTCGACCGAAGCCGAACCGCTTACTAACGTGCGCGGCTCTGCCGAATGTCTTTCCGAGCCGCGCACGTCAGTAAGCGGTGTTCGTCCGTGGC
>CAMCTH010000161.1 GCA_945877965.1 Planctomicrobium piriforme
GGCTCGGAAAGAAGCGCGATCGACCTCCGTCCGAGCCGCGCACGTCAGTAAGCGGTCTTTATCCAACGCGCTGCTCAACTTCCCTCACCCGGCCGCTGCCGCGACCGACCTCTCCCGGCGGGAGAGGTGGAGCGCGAAACAATTTCCGCTTGAAATTGAGCCGGCCTTTGCGGCATGCTCTCGGGCGTGGATGCGACGGGACCGCCGACTGCGGTTTCGAAACTTTCGCCACGCTTGCCGTGCGAAAGCAGAATCGTTGCGTGAACGTTGCGACGTCACTCGGTCCGCTTGTACCGAGCCGTCGCAGCCCAGCCGTATGCGACGAGTCACCCGAGTCCGTGCTCGGCCGACTCGCAAACATGCGGTGCGCGACGACGCCGGTCCGACGCGAACTTCGTCAGAAGTTCTCGTCTGTTGCATCGACCGCCTGCGGACCAGAGCGAGTCGGAAGTACGAGTCGACGAGCGGGGCACGGCCGATTCCCTCGCTTTTCGATGCGTACGTCCGACTTGCCGCGGCCCGCGCCTCGGCCGGACGACGCGAATGAGGAACGACGAGCGTCGTCTCAGAAAAAGCCGAGCGAAACAACCCGATCCTCGCGATCGGACCGGGCGTCGTTCAGTGCGTCGTCGGACCGGCCTTGCGAACGTCGATCGTTCGCGCGGCGGGAGCAGGTCTCGAGACAAACGGTTTCACAAGATGCCCGCCGCAGCGGGTCGGACGACGCACGCTTTTTTGTTCTTTGACAAGAAACTCAGTGCGAAGCTGCGCGCGGAGATAACGCGATGGCAGGCTGCGGTCCGCAGACCGCCGCGAGGACGCGGCGGCTAAGCGAGCGAAGAGCGGCTTACTTCCCGACGTTCTCGGGCTTGAGCCATTGGGCGCCGACGCGGGGGTTGCCCAAGGAGCGGGCCATGTCCCACATGGCGGCCATATAGCTGGGGAAGATCGGGACGCATTCGACGCGGCCGTCGTAGACGTATGGCGTGGCGTCCGGCAGGTGATAGTACGGCACCTTCGCGTAGCGATGATGCGTGCCGTGATAGTCGATTCGCAGCATCGACTTCGACATCGTCTCGCCGTAGGTCGACGAATCGACGACCGTGCGCGTCGTCGTCAGGATCGTGTCGCCGAGCAGGCCCATGTGCTCGGTGAACTTGCGAACCGTTTGCAAGTTGCCGGCGATCAGGGCGTGCGCGAAGTAGCCGACGAGGAACGGTTCCCACCAATGCATGACGTGGACGACCGTCAGCACGATCGTCCAGACGCCGACGGCCAGGGCGTATTCCCAAATGATCCGCCGGAGTTGCGGCTTCGGAATCCGGCGCGCGGAGAGAACGCCGTGAAGAAACACGATCGGCGTATAGAACAGGCCGAAGCAGAGTTCGCCGATCGCAGCCAGGATTCGTTTCCAGCGCGGGACTTCCGGGTTCACGAACGGCCAGAGTTCGAGATCGTGTTCAGTGCCGATGTACGCATGATGCTGACCGTGCACAAAGCGATAGACGCTCAGCGGCACGAGGATCGTCGTGCCGAGGACGATCCCTTGGAACTCGTTGACGCGCCATTTCGGGTTCAGCGTGCCGTGCGACGATTCATGGAACGCGATCAGCTTCGAATGGCCGACGTGGGCGCAAACGCACCAGAGGACGATCGTCACCGGCCAGAAGCCGTAGTTCCAGGTGATGATCGAGGCGATCATCAGCCCGGCGTGCGCAAGGGTCCAGAGCGGATGCACGTAGTGGCGGCCCGCATCGTTGCGGTGCCACTTTTGGAGAAGCTCGCGAAGTTCGCTGGTCGCGGAAGATACGAGGGCCATGCCGACGCGCCGACGGGGAGGTCTTGGGAAAAGACGAGGAGAAAATGACCAAAAACAAATCAAGCCGACAAATTTCCGCGAACGGGAAAAAAATTCCACGTCAACTCGTGATGATCGCAGAACACGGGGTACAATATGGTATCGGGTTGCAGCTAACCCGGCGGCGAGACGATTTTTTTCCAAGATTGTCGAACCGCCGGGGCCTTTTTATCCGATAAACTTTCTCACGCCGCATTCGTAGTAACGGTGTGACGTTAGTGATTGTTGGCGGCCGGCCTGATTAATCAAGATCGACTTTTTGAATCAAGCCTCTCGTCTGCGAAGATTCCGTCGGAGGTGCCTAAAAATTTGTGTGAACCCGGACCTTCAAGTTGTTTGTGCCTAGCATAAACCGGTCCCCGTTCGTCTCACAGCGATACCACCGTCGCAATCGGCGAGAGGTTTGTCTACCGGGCCGGGCGTTTCCAACCGAAACGCCCGGCCTTTTTTTTACGTCCGTCGGGTGCCCCAAAGACCGCTTACCGACGCGCGCGGCTCGGAAAGATGCGGGTTTCCGACTCCGTCAGAGCCGCGCACGTCAGTAAGCGGTTCCGCCCGGTTCCGCACACACACGCGATTACCGCGGGCGGTCGAGGGCAGGGCGGCCAATTCCACCCCCTTGACGCTCCGGCCGGGCGTGCGATTCTGTTAGGTCGTTCCTCCCCTGTTCTAGCCCCGTTGAGACCGTCATGGCCGCCACGATTTCGAAGATCATCCAAGCCCTCGAACCCTCGGCGACGTTGGCCATGGCGGCCAAAGCGCGGGAAATGAAGACGGCCGGCAAAAAGGTCTACGACTTCAGCGTCGGCGAGCCCGACTTCACCACGCCGCAACACATCTGCGACGCCGCCGCGAAGGCGATGGCCGACGGCCACACGCACTACACCGCCTCGGGGGGCATCGCCGAACTTCGCTCCGCCGTCGCCAAGGCCTACCAACAAACGCACGGCCTGGAATACGGTCCGCAGCAAGTCGTCGTCTCGAACGGGGCGAAGCACTCGCTGCACAACGCCTTTACTTGTTTGTGCGACCCGGGCGACGAAGTGATCATCCCGGCTCCGTACTGGGTGAGCTATGCCGAGTTGGTGAAGCTGACCGGCGCGAAGCCGGTGATCGTGCCGACCGAAGAGTCGAACAACTTCAAGCTGACGCCGGCCCAACTCCGCGCCGCTTGCACGTCGAAGACGAAGATCCTGTTGCTCTGCTCGCCGTCGAACCCGACCGGCTCGATGTATACGCCCGACGATCTCGGCGCCCTGGCCGACGTCGTGTTGGAAAAGAATCTGCTCGTCATCTCGGACGAAATCTACGAGCGGCTCGTCTACGGAGACAACAAGTTCGTCAGCTTCGCGACGGTTCGTCCCGGCTTGGCCGAGCGAACGGTGACGATCAACGGCGTGAGCAAGGCGTACGCCATGACCGGCTGGCGGATCGGCTGGACGTTGTCGCCGCTGAACATCGCCAAGGCGATGGACTCTTTGCAAAGCCAAGAGACGTCGAACCCGTCGAGCATCAGCCAGTACGCGGCGCTCGCGGCCGTCAGCGGCCCGCAGCAATGCGTCGGCGATATGCTCAAGGAGTTCGCCAAGCGACGCGAGTATGTGCAAGGGCGTCTCGCGAAACTGCCGAAGGTGACCTGTCCCGAGATGGGGGGCGCGTTCTATGCGTTCTTCAACGTGCAGGCGCACCTGGGCCGAACGTACGGCGGCGTGCAGGTAAACAACTCGGCCGACTGGTGCCTGCAGCTGCTCGCGCAACAAGGGGTCGCCACGGTGATGGGCTCGGCCTTCGGGGCCGAAGGGTATGCCAGATTGTCGTTCGCAACGAGCCTGGACGTGCTGGAAAAGGGCTTTGATGGGATCGAAGCGTTTCTCAAAAGTTAGTCCCCGCCGAGTTCCCGTGGTCATCCGCATTTCGGCAATCTGCGGCGTACAATTGAGGTAGACCGTCGGACCGGGTGCGCGTCACACTGCGCGGCACGGCCGCCGACTCGCACGTTCCCGCACGCACCGTCCTGACGGAGTTTCTTCGATGCCCAAGTTCCGCGAAGCCGCCGAACCGCTGCACATTTTGCTTGCCGGCAGCGAGGCGTTTCCGTTCGCCAAGACCGGCGGACTCGGCGACGTGATCGGGGCACTGCCCAGCGCGCTCGAACGGTTGGGGCACCAGCCGGTCGTGCTGTTGCCGGCCTATCGCGACATTCGACGTTGCGGCCGTTCGGTCGAAGAGACCGGTCTGCGTTTCACGGTGCCGATCGGCAACAAGAACGTCGCCGGTTCGCTGTTGCGCGGCACGCTGCCCGGCGATCGCGTGCCGATCTATTTCGTGCGCCAAGATGAGTACTTCGATCGCGAAGGACTCTATGCCGAAAAGAACGTCGGCTACCAAGACAACTGCGAGCGGTTCGCCTTCTTCAATCGCGCGGTGATCGAAGCGATTCGCCTGCTCGATCTGCCGGTTGACGTGATTCATTGCAACGACTGGCACACCGGTCTGCTCCCCGCTTATTTGAAGACCGAGCTTCGCGGGCTGCCGCGCTTTGAGCGGATCGCGTCGCTGCTGACGATCCACAACATGGAGCATCAGGGCGAATTCTGGCATTGGGACATGCTGCTGACCGGCCTCGATTGGGGCTACTTCAACTGGCGACAGATGGAAGCGTACGGCAAGCTGAACCTGCTAAAGACGGGCCTCGTCTTCGCCGACGCGATTAACACCGTCAGCCCGCGATATGCTCAGGAGATTCAAACGCCCGACTTTGGGTGCCGACTCGACGGCGTGCTCTCGTCGCGGAGCAACGACCTCGAAGGGATCATCAACGGCGTCGACTACGACGTTTGGAATCCGGCCGTCGACCGCTTCTTGCCGGTGAAATACGACGCGACGACCGTCGTCGCCGGTAAAGCCGCAGCCAAGGCGGCGTTGCAAGCGAAGCTCGGCCTCGAAGTTCGCGCCGACGTGCCGTTGCTCGGCGTGATCGGTCGGTTGGTCGAGCAGAAGGGGGTCGATCTGATTCTGGCCGTCATGCGCGAGTGGGCCGGCACGGCGAATCCCGATCAACACGACGTCCAATGGGTCGTCCTCGGCGGCGACGGCGATCCGCGCCTCGGCGACGAGCTCGCTCAATTGGCGAAGCAACATCCGCAACGCGTCGCCGCGCGGATCGAGAAGTCCGAGGAGTTGGCCCACCTGATCGAGGCTGCCTCGGATATGTTCCTGATGCCGAGCCGGTTCGAACCGTGCGGGCTCAATCAGTTGTACAGTTTGAAGTACGGCACGATCCCGATCGTCCACTCGGTCGGCGGTTTGGCGAACACGGTCGTCGATGCCTCGCGCGACAACCTGCGTTCCGAGAGCGCGACCGGCTTCAGCTTCCTCGGCCCGACGGCCGCGCGGTTGGAAGAGACGCTCTCGCGAGCTTGCGAGGTCTATCGCAAACGACCGAGCGAGTGGGCGCAGATTCAACAGACCGGCATGCTGCACGATTGGTCGTGGGACCGCAGCGCCCGCGACTATGTGGAACTGTATCGCCGCACGCTCAGCAAGGTCCGCGAGCCGCAGCCCGCGTAAGTATTCGGACTTCACCGCGACAAGGACCACGGATGGCCGAGTATCGCAAAGACCCGCTCGTTGAACGCTGGGTCATCATCGCGCCCGACCGTGCCGGCCGACCTCACGAGTTCGTCGAGACGGAATCGGTTCGCCGCGGCGGCGTCTGCGTCTTTTGCGCCGGCAACGAGTCGGAGACGACGCCGGAAATCGATGCCATTCGCGAAGCAGGGACGGCGAAGAACGGGCCGGGCTGGCGTGTGCGAGCCGTGGGGAACAAGTTTCCGTTTCTCAACGTGAATGGGGAATGGGGAGTGGGGAATGGGGAATGTCAGAGTGACGGCCTGTTTACATCTCATCCTGCCGTTGGGAAACACGAAGTCCTGATCGAATCGGCGACGCACGTCACGCGGTCGGGCGAGCTTTCGGTCGAGCAGCTAACCGACGTGTTGCGGCTCTATCGGAGTCGGCTGGCCGAACTGCGTCGCGAGCCGGGCATTCGCTATGTGCAGATCTTCAAGAACGTCGGCGAGGCCGGCGGAGCGTCGATTGAGCATCTGCATAGCCAACTCGCCGCGCTGACGATCGTCCCCGCCGCGGTCGCTGAAGAGCACGCAGCTTCGCTGGCCTATCATGCCGAGCATCGTCGTTGTGTTTTCTGTGATCTGATCGCGGCCGAACTGGCGGCCAAGGTTCGCATCGTCGAGCAGACGCCGAGCTATGTCGTCGCGTGTCCCTATGCCAGTCGTTTTTCCTACGAAATGCAGTTGCTGCCGCGCCGGCATGCCGCCGATTTCGACTGTTTGAGCGACGCCGATCTCGCCGAGTTGGCGGTGGTGCTGCGGCGCACTTTGGTGCGCGTCGAGTCGTTCGGCGCGCGGCCGGCGTACAACGTCGTGTTGCACACAGACTCGTTTGACAGTTTTGGACCCGAGCACTATCACTGGCATATGGAAGTGCTGCCGCGCGGGTCGAAGCAAGCGGGGTTCGAGTGGGCGACGGGCGTGTTCGTGAATGCCGTGGCGCCGGAAGCGGCCGCGGCGGTCTTACGGCGGGCTCTCGGCACGTCGGCAGGCGACGATCCGCCGGTCGAAACGCCTCCGTCTGATAGCGAATCCGGTGACGGCAAAGAAGCCGGCGACTGCAAAACCGGAGTCACCCGCCGCGGCGAGTTTGCCGATTAAGTAAGAGGACCGTCGGTGCCGAGGATGTTTATCGCCCCGGATGTCGTTCGGCGCGACGATTGCACTGGCGATGCTAGCACGATTTGCCCGTTAGAAACTGTTCGGTCGGTCGACTCACTGCTCGTTTACCGTTCACGCTCCGCGCGAAAGTAGGTCATGTCGAATTCCATCCGCCTGGTTCTGACGCTGCATAACCACCAACCGGTCGGCAACTTCGACGGCGTCATCGAGCAGGCGTACCAAGAGAGCTACAAGCCGTTCTTGGACGTCTTTGCCAGCTACCCGGCCGACCTCAAGATCGCGCTCCACACGAGCGGCTGCTTGCTCGAATGGCTGGCGGCCAAGCACCCGGAGTACGTCGACCGGCTGGCCGAACTGGCGGCCGAGGGGCGGATCGAAATCGTCGGCGGAGCGTTCAACGAAGCGATCCTGCCGATGATCCCGCGCCGCGATCGCGTCGGGCAGATTCGCAGCTACTCGGAATGGCTGCAGGCCCGTGTCGGTTGCAAGCCGCGCGGCATGTGGATTCCCGAGCGCGTGTGGGAACAGTCGCTTGTCAGCGACATTGCCGAGGCGGGCATCGAATACACGGTCCTCGACGACTATCACTTCCGCAACGCCGGCCTGCAACCGCAACAACTGCACGGCTACTATGTGACGGAAGACGACGGCCGGCTGCTCGCCGTTTTCCCGGGGAGCGAGAAGCTGCGGTACTTGATCCCGTTCTCGCCGCCGCATGAGACGGTCGACTATCTCCGCAGCATCGCCGACGAACATCCGAATTCGGTCTGCGTCTTCGGCGACGACGGTGAGAAGTTCGGCACTTGGCCCGACACCTACCGGCACGTTTACACCGACGGCTGGCTGCGTCGTTTCTTCGACGCGCTGATGGCCGAGTCGTCGTGGTTGCATCTGACGACGTTGGCCGAGGCGGTCGATTCGGTTCCGCCCGTCGGCAAGATTTATCTGCCGGACGCGAGCTATCGCGAGATGACCGAATGGGCTCTGCCGGCCGATCGCTTGGTCGAATACGAACACCTGACGCACGACATGGAGCACGACCCGCGTTGGCCGCAGCTCAAGCAGTTCGTCCGCGGCGGGTTTTGGCGGAACTTCAAAGTGAAGTATCCCGAGACCGACGAGATGTACGCGCGGATGCTGATGATCAGTCGCCGTCTGCAAGAAGCGATCGACGCCGGGCACGATCCGGAGTTGGTCGAGTCGGCGCGGCGTGAACTCTATCGCGGTCAGTGCAACTGTGCCTACTGGCACGGCGCGTTCGGCGGCATCTATCTGCCGCACCTGCGTAACGCCATCTACACGCATTTGATTGCGGCCGACAATATTTTGAACCGTGCGGTCCCCGGCGGCGAAGCGAGCCGGAACGAGCCGTGGGTCGAAGCCATTCACGGCGACTTCAACTGCGACGCTCGCCAAGAAATCTGCCTGAGCAACGATCGCCTCGTCGCGCTCGTCTCGCCTCATCGCGGCGGTCAGATTTACGAACTCGACGTCCGCAGCATCTGTCACAACTTGCTCGCCACCTTGGCTCGCCGCCCCGAAGCCTATCACCGCAAGGTGCTCGCCGGCGCGAACCAAACGATCAATCCCGTTGCCAGCATTCACGATCGGGTCGTCTTCAAGCAACCGAATCTCGATCAGCAGATTCGCTACGACGCTTATCCGCGGAAGGCGCTGCAGGATCACTTCTTCGACAATGAAGCGACGCTGGCGTCGATCGTCGCCGGACAAGCGACGGAGCGCGGCGATTTCCTCGTCGGCGGTTACGAAGCCAAGCTCCGCCGCAATCCGCATCGGATCCAAGTGCTGCTCACCCGCGACGGCAATGCCTGGGGCGTGCCGCTGAAGATCACCAAGGGGATCACGCTCGAGACCGGCAGCGGCGTGCTCGACGTGGCGTACTTGATCGAAGGTCTGCCGCGCGATCGAGCGTTCCACTTCGCCGTCGAGTTCAACGTCGCCGGATTGCCGTCGGGCCTCGACGATCGCTACTTCCACGACGGTCGGCACAACAAGCTCGGCCAACTCGGCGCGCAGCTCGACCTCGAAGGTTCGCGCAACCTGAGCCTGACCGACGAGTGGCTCGGCATCGACGTCGGCTTCCGCTTCAGCGAACCGACGCGCGTCTGGACCTATCCGATCGAGACGGTGAGCCAGAGCGAAGGGGGCTTCGAACTCGTGCATCAATCGGTCTGCGTCATGCCGCACTGGATCGTCACCGGCGACGCCTCGGGCCGCTGGTCGACGACGTTCCAACTGGCGGTCGACAC
>CAMCTH010000162.1 GCA_945877965.1 Planctomicrobium piriforme
CCATTCGACTACTTCCCCAAAGCTTCGATAAGTTCCAGAGCTTCGGCCTTCGTGCTGACCGTCAGCAAGTGAACCGCCGCCCGAATCTTTTCGCCGAGACCTAGCTTCGGCTTCGGCCCCTTCTTAGCTCCCGTCTTCTTCGTCGCAGTCTTGTTGTTCGTCTTCGTCTTGAGATTCGAGACTTGAGCGGGGGAAACCGATACGCCCCGAGCCTTTAAGGCTGCCACGATTTCGACTCCCTTTGCGTCGGGCGACTTGGCTAGTTCGTTTCGAATCTCTGCGGCTTTGTTGATCTTCTTCTTTGCCATTGCTGCGGTAACTCCTTGATGAATTGAACAATAAACAAGTGACAACAATAACCGACATGGGAGACGAATACGACGATCAATTCGACGAATTGAAATGGTTTCGGTATGCCATCAAGCAATGAAAAGACGGTGGCCCAGGCTGAGGATGACCTCGAAAGCAGAGGCCCACGAACTGATTGACGCCCTTCACACCGACAAGAAATAGACTCTAGTTATTACAAAAGTTGGAAACGAAAAGGGCCACGACGTTCAATCGTCGTGGCCCTTTTTTAGTGGTAGAATCCGCTGCACGGCAGACAAATTGCTTAGGAATTATGCAGAGCTAAAATCTCGAACATTCCATTTTTACTTTACGCTGTAATACACGCCGCCAACTAAGATAATTGCATCATAACAACCACCTGTACCACCAGTTATGCAACAGTTGTGCTCATCTCGTGGAAGAAAGTCGCAGTTTTTACAAAAACTTAGCTTCACTGACGGGTTTTTCTCTCCCAAGCCCATGTCATTATATTCTTTTTGTGAAATTCGTTTAAATTTCGGTAATTTATCATGCAGGTCTACGAATGTCTGGCAGCCAAAAATCGCTCTCATTACTTCGTTGGCATTAGAGGCAATGAGCTTCTTGATGCTCGGCAATGACGAATCCAAGCCCCTCGGCAATCCCCCTTCAAACTTCATGTTCAGCAGGGCTGCTTTGGTCTCCGCATCCAGCTTTGCCAGAATTGGGTCTTTTGATTCACTCAGTAATTTTTTTAACTGAGCAGAGTCTTTGGGTCCTTTGTACAGGCTTAAAACAGGGCTCGCCTCGTCAGCGGTAGCGTGTTTTGGCGTCAACAGTGCTGAAGCAAAAAGTAGAACTGCGATAAGCCCTGGTAATCTTGAATTTCTCATTTCTAACACTTCTTTCAACAGGCAGACTGTGATTGAGGGAACTCGAATCACTTAGCAGGCTATCATGATTGGTGGGCTCATGTAAGCCTGTCATGTCATTGGTCTGCGTGCGGCTCAGATAACCGTGGTTCCTGTCGTTTCGCCTCCAATGGCGATATTCACGCCCCATCACTCGCCCTTCCGCCCATCCGTGTTCTGCTCGAAGCCGGAACAGCGAAAGATCGGCTGAGGTGGGTACTTCGGAAATCGCTTGTTGCTGACGGACAATCGGCACATCAAGAAATGCGATCCCTTGCCGGAAACGACCTTCTTACCATGACGGCATAGTTGGCAAAGGCTCAGGTAAGCCATCTACTTCGTCTTACTCCCCACCAATCTACCCGTCGCATCATAAAACTTCGTCGTCCCGCCAGAGGTTTCTGATCGACCGGCGTAGGCACCCTTCGCATCATAGAACTTTGTCGAGTTGCCGGACGTGGTGCTGCGACCGCTTAACGAACCTTTCGCGTCGTAGAATTTCGTGTCGTTGCCCGACTTCTCCGCTCGACCTGCAAAGCCGCCTTTGGCGTCGTAAAACTTGGTCGAATCTTTTTCAGCTTCGACTCGTCCAGCGAAGCCGCCCTTCGAATCGTAGAGGCTTGTGCTTTTGCCACTCGGGCTGCTGCGACCAGCAAAACTTCCACTGCCGTCGTAGTAGCTGCCCGATCCGCTACTGATTGCTGCGGGCTTGCCGCCCAAGATTTGATTGGGCGATTTGTCGGCGGCGTGGAGCGAGCCGACGAGGGCGAGGAGGATCGTGGCGGCGAGGATCGGTTTGGATGACATGGGGAACTCCGGGCTGAAACGGCTCCGACATTTTATAATCGAAAATCCCAAGGTGCGATTGGCTTGGGGTCCGTCCATAATCCTCTCTTCTCCGATCTTGCTGCGGCTTCTGCTGTCGATAGCTCCTCATCGTTCGGGGCATACTTGCGATACCACCACGCTGCACCATCACGAACCATCGCTTTGTTTAGGTAGCCGGTATCGTCCCACAGCTTTGCGATTGATCTGCCATAACGGTCTTTTCCTGTAATTTCGATGCGGAGTCGCTTGTTCGCAACAAGTTGCCGCAAATGCTCCGTGGACTCCGGCCCGTAGCTCTGTTTGCCTTCGGGGGCGTCGATGCCAAAAAGTCTGATTCGCTCCATGTTTCCATCCACAATGCAGTCGAGTGTGTCTCCGTCAATAACACGGCTCACCACTGGTCCTGTCGGTGCAACCTGAATCGCAGTCGCAGCCTTCTCCGCATCCGGCAAAGGCTGGCGAGAAAGCTGAAGCACCTTGAGTGCTCCAATGCCCACCGCGACGCACACGAACCAGATTAAAAACTTGCGTTGGTCAAGCATATGTCGCCAACCACCAAAGAGCCGCGACCAGCAAGACTACCGAGAGACAGCCGCTACCTTTCCGTAATGGTCGTGGTGCAGATTCCGAGATACCGGAAGCATCCGGGTGGAGCACAAGCTCAAGGCTATGATTGCCGACGCGAAGTTGCTGAGTGATATGGCTTCGCACCGCCTGAGCGTTTTTGACTTGTTCCAGCAATCGCGGAACGCGATCATTCGCAGCCTGCGTCACCACTTCGCGGTTGAGCTGCAAGAAATAGTTGTAGAGCTTCTGTTGCAAATCAACGTCGTCGTTCGCGAGCCATTTGAAACGGCCAACAATTGTTTCCGGCACTTGGTAGTCGTGGACGACATTATGCAAATGCCGACGAACGTACTCGCTAATTTCCTCCACTGGAGTGTCGGGGCCAATGTAAACGGTCTTGTTCGATGTCGGGCACTTGCTCTCCCAAAGACTCTTCACGAGGTCATATTTCTTCTCAATCGGCATCATTCCCGGCAATACCGAGAAAAGCCTTTCCGCTACGAGACCGCTCATCGACACTCTGCCTGACCGCCACTCGGGGATCGTAGCTTCCGCATACACACGCGGGCGAGTTCCGAATGCTTTTTCATAGGCCGCAAGAACTGCGTTCAACTGGGTCGCGTTCAGGCCGAAGAAATAGTCCTTAACGTCTTTGTCCGTGCCGCCGAGTTCGATAGTCAGCCTGCGGGCTGCTTCAATGTGTTCGCGTGCCTGTTCTAAGCCTGGATTTCGGCGGTTGTAGTTGTTGCGGCCGTATCCTCGTCGTCTCGCCATGAATCACTTCCCAAGGAATCTAGCCACGAGCCGACTAAAGATGCTTCTTTGACAACGAGGTAACGCGACAAGTCGGAAGCCTGCATTGCCGTGGCCAAGATGCTTCTCGAAATGGGCTTGATTACCCAGTGCTATGCTTTCGCTCAAAGCGTTGTGAAATGTACGCACAACCGCTTCACCAGCGGATTGCTCTGCGGTCGGTAAGCCAGTTGTTTCAGCCAAGCGGCGATACCGCACTAGAACCGAATCGAGGGGTTCCTGTTCGTCAAAGCAAAGCGTTTTTGCCATGTGCAATTCTGTTATCTCATGCTCAAAGCAACGAGGACGATTACGGCTGCGGCGATCAGGATGTACCAAATTGTCATGTCCTTCTCACCGGTCTGTGATCGCGTCAGTTTGCCCTTCGCCGCCGTCTCTGTGTTGCCCATAATTACTTCAGTGCGTCCGAGAGTGTCCTGATACGCACCGGTTATGGTGGCGGAGGTTCCGTCTTTGGCGGCGGTGGCTACCTTGTCCGTCATGTCTCCGATTCTCTTGTCGATCGCTTGGTTGATGCAAACGAATGGCGGAATACGTGGAATCCCTTGATCCTCGACCACTTGCTATCTCGCAGTATCCGATTGAATTGCCGACTTGCTTCACGGAGTTCCAATTGATTCAGCTCGTCGAAGGGCTTGCCTCGTTCCGTCGAGAACTGCGGACAAATGGTGAATTGACCGCCCGGATGCCTTGCAAACCATTCTTGCATAACTTGAGCGAGGAAAGGCGTCATGGCGACCCGCCGAAAAGTCATCGCCTTTTTTTTGCTCTTTTTCTTTTCGCGGATTTGGACCGTATTCGTGTGAAAGTCGAAGTCGTTGATCTGCGAACGCAAAAGCTCGCTCCGTCTCGCTCCGGTATGGGCCACGAACGCGAACATGGGATAGAGAAACGGGTGGTCGTCGGCGGTCTTAGCTTTGACGCATTCGAGGACTTCTTTTACTTGTTCGCGGGTGAGGTATAAACCGTCCCAAAGGTCTTGTTCCTGCTCGGCGGTTAATCCGCCCCGATTGATAATCGTTTCGATTTGATCCCAAGTTTGGAACGGCTGCTTCTCATCGGACTTGGGATACTTCAGCCCTTTGAGCGATCTCGGTCCGGTGAGATAGCCTTGCTCGACGGCCCAATTCCAGACCAACCGAAGCGTCGTCAATTCCTTTTGGATTGTCTCCGGTTGAATCAGCTTGTCGCACCATTTTTCTTCAAGTCGTGCGTCAACGTACTCCTGCAAGTCTCTAATCAGCAGTCCCTTCAAAAGTCGGTTCGGCTTCAGCAAACGCAGTAGATGCTTCTCATGCGTGCGTTCGCCATTGAGCGTGACCACTTCCTTGCTTCCGGCGGGAGTTTGTTTTCGATAAGTCTCAAACAAATCACCCAAGGTGCGAATGACCCTTGCTTCCTTCTTGGCGAGGCGTTTTCCATCCGACAGGATGAAGATGCCTGGATCGGCCCCTTCGGGAATATCCATGCGACCTCGCTCGATGAGCCGCAAGGTTTCTTCAACTCGCCCCTGAACCGACCGGGCCTCTTTTTCATCAGCGGTTTTCAGCGACCGCTTGTACGATTGGCCTTCGTAACGAAACCGAAGCTGGAAGACCCCCGATGCAGGGTCAAGGAAGATACTCGCCACGCCGAAAGACTCCTCGCTAACCAACCCCGAGCGATCAACGCCCGGTATAAAATCCGACCTCGTAAACGACAGTCGAATACTAGGAAAAAGCGAGAGAGCGGCCCACCAATCCAAACCTACGCAACTTCCATGCTGTGTCGGATTCGTGTCGGATTGCGTTCGAACGGCGAATAGAAACGAAAAAAGCACCCACGGTTTAATGCCGTAAGTGCTTTCTCTGTTTCGAGTACCGAAGGTGGGAGTCGAACCCACACGCCCTTGCGGACACTGGATTTTGAATCCAGCGCGTCTGCCATTCCGCCACTCCGGCACGCCCTCAAGGCGAACACTCAGTTTGCGACGACGAGGGCCGATCGTCAAGGGGCCGGATGAAGCTCGTGGAAACGACTCAGATAGAAGGTATGCGGAAAATCGATGGAGAAATCAGCAACACCGCTAAAACACGATCGCAGCTGCTACGCATACACGAATAGGGCTGACGCCACGAACCAGAGAATCAACAGCAGGCCGAAAATGATTGCCAGCCACTTGAAGATTTTTTCGCTCATCCTTGTAACCGCTCGTTGCACGCCCATAGGCCCAGGGCTGGGTTGCTGATGTAAAAAATCTGTTCGCCGTCGGGCATGGTGTTCCAACCGTCGGTGAGTTGGTGGGGGTCGTAACGCAGGGCCGTCGCGGCGAGGTCGGCGTATTCGTAGCCGACGCTCTCGATCTCGTGCCGCGTCAGGTGTCCCGGGCAGTACGTCACTTTGAAACGGCCTTCACTGGAGCCGTGGATCAGGTGGGCCGCCGCCGACAGGTTCCCTTGCAGGTCGACATTGTTTTGCATGAAGCCCATGATTTCGGGCGTCGTGCGGTAGCCGTACTTGCGAATGAGGACGTCGATCTGCGGATCTTCGCCGAACGTTTTCACGCCCGGCGCGAGCACGATGAGTTCACCGCCGTCGGCGATCGCCATTCGCGTGCGGTAGATCGACTTGTTACCGAGCCAGGTGCTGTGAAATTCTTCGTGATCGAGATAGACGACGACCTTCGCCAGCGGCGCGGGAACGATCGTGAAGTTTACCTGCAGCGACAGCGCGCACGCCTGGCGATAGCAATCGTGATCGTCGCCGATGAACAGCCCCCGGGTGACTAGCTCGCGGCGCTCGTTCGTGCCGACGACCGTCAACGCATACAGCAGCGGCAAGTGCTTGCAGAAATGATCCTGCGCGTAATTCAAAATCTTGCGCAACGGCGTATCGGCCCGGCCCATCATCCGTTCCATGCCGTAGGCTGCGCCGATGAAGTGGCTCTCGTTGATCCCCTCGACGCCGCCGGTGCCGACGAAGACGTTCTTGTTGTAGTTGGCCATCCCCATCACTTCGTGCGGCACCACCTGGCCGATCGAGAGGATGAGATCGTGCTTGCCGGTCCAGAGCAGCTGGTTCACCTGCGCGGGCCACGGCTTCGTCCAGATTCCCTCCGTCACTTGCGTAACGAACTCGGCCGGCACGTTGCCGATCGTCACGACGTCGTCGCGCCAGCGATGTTCGCGGATGAGCGACTTCGGCAGGCCGGGAAACATTTTTTCCAGCTGCCAGTCGGGCATCGGAAAGTGCGTGCCGAGCGCGGGCATCACATCGACGAGCCGCTCGCCGTAGTAGTCATACGTCGCGCAGGTGAGCGGGCCCGAGCGGCTGTTGAACCGCGTGAAGTCGGGAGGCAACGCCAGCACGCGCTCGCGCGGACCGAGCCGGTCGAACACGCCGTGCAGGGCGGCGCGCAGATCATCGTGCGAAAGTTCCGTCGTCGGCGAACCGACTGCGTAGTGAGTAGTCATGCGGCCATTGTGAACCGCCGACCCCCGAGTCGTCCAGCGGTCACTTCGGGTTCGTAGGCGGTGACGAATTCCGCACTTCTGCGGCCATATCCAGCAACTCGTTCATCAGCTTCACCGAGGCTTGCGGCTCCAGGCGGTTCGTCCCCAGCCAGGTTTCGTAGCCGCCGAGTTCGAAGTGCCGCGGCGTCGGCAGGTAGCCGAAATATCCGTGGGCCAAACTCACCATGAACGCCGGTTGCTGCGGCGAGCGTTTGCGGAACTCCAGGCCGATCTCGGCGAAGACTTCGCACGGCATCGTGCCGACGACGACGTCGCCGATCCGCAACACCTGCACCGGCACCGCGCCGGTCTCCGGGTAGTCGGCCAGGCGCAAGAACCGTTCGGCATAGACGGGCGACGTCGTTCGGTTCGGGGCGGCTCCCGGGTCGTCGAGCGTTTTCTTCGCCCAGGCGATTTGCTCGGGCGACGGATGCCGCCAGGCGATTTGCGGTTCGCGATAGCGCGCGGCGAGCGGCACGTTCTTCGCATACTTGAGAGAACTCGTCGCCGCGGCGACTTTTGCCGCCACATCGTTCGCGACGTAGTGCATCTGTTCGTACGGGGCGCGGCGAACTTTCCGCGGGCTCACAAAGTTATTGTTATTGATGTCGCCGCTGGTGCCGTTGAACATCGCGCCGACGAACGGCGGATCGAGTCGCTCGGCCTGGAGTTGCCGTTCCAACTCGGCGGCGAACATCGCGAAGTAATCGGCCGAGATCGACAGGCCGCTCACGCCGCCGACGTAGTGCAGCGAATACGTTGCAAACAGCGCGATCGGCCGCCCGACTTTTTGATCCTCCGTCACTTCGCGCACCGAGAGGATCGACACCTGCGGATCGATCGGCCCCGCCGGTTCGATCAGGTCGGGGCTGCCGCCGGGGGGATTCATCTTGACCTTTTCATCCGTCGCGCCGAACGGGTTCACCGGCATTGTGCCCGGGCGCATGAACCAGCGGCGGTTATTCACGTGCTCCGGCACGTCGACCGAACCGAACGCCAACTCGGCGGGGCGCAGATTGCCTGCCGCGCGACGGACGCCGTCGGCGATCCGCGTGGCGACGAATTTTTGGTAGTCGTCCAACTTCTGTTCGTAGCGGAGCCGGTCGGTCCCCAGGGCGCTGGAGGCCGAATGGGTGTGTGTTGCGGCGATCAGCACGTTCGCCGGCGGAATCTGCAACGTCTCTTCGATCTGCCGCCGGGCCTCTTGGCTGACGAGGTAATGAACGCCGAGCAAGTCGCAGATCACCAGAGCCAGCTTCGTCTCGCCGTCGTCGAGTACCAAGCATCGGGCATGCAGCTCGTCATGAATCTGCGTCGACGGCGCAGGCGAGAACCCGCCGATGATCGGCAAACCAAGCGGCGGCGTGATATTGCTCGTCGCCGCCCCGGCCTTCAAATCGGCCGCCGAATTCACGTTCTCAAGAAGCAACAAGACGATCAGTAGAGAGACAATCGGTTTCATCACGATCCTTTTCGAAACAAGTCAGGCAGTTCGACGGACTCGCCGCATTCTATTGATGTCTGCCGCTGGAATGAACCCGGCGAAACAACGTGTCGCCGGAATTCCGTGGCGGCCGACGGGCCTCACAACGTTTTGTGCCGCTGAGGAGTTTGGTCGGGACGATACTTCACACCGGCCCACTCGGCTAAAACCGGTCCCAGCCAGGCACTTTTGTCGAGCGGCTGCCGCGACAAAATGCGCACTTCCTTCTCCCCCACGACGGCCAGGGCCCAACTCGGAAAGCTGTCTTCCCCTTCGCCGCCGTCTTTGATCTGTCGGATTTCGACAATCGATCCGCGTGGAAAAACATATCGTCGCCGAATGCGCCAGAACGCCCGCTCGGCCGTCAGTTCACTCGCCGTTAACGTAAAGACCGAATTTGAGCCGAAGAGCCAGACGACGTACAGCAGCACGCCGATCTCGGCGCACCAAAACGGGATCATGACCAGAACC
>CAMCTH010000163.1 GCA_945877965.1 Planctomicrobium piriforme
CGACACGCTGTTGCGGAAGCCGGGTTCGCCCGGACCGCGTGCGCCGGTGAGAAACGTATTATCGCTGGCGTGGCCGCGGGTCACCTCGGGGTGCGACGAACCGCTGACGATCGTGTACTGACCGGGGATATGCTTGCCGAACTGCGCGAGGTAAGGCGTCTGCTCGAAGTCACGGCCGGTTTGCGTCGGAAAGAGGTTCTTGGCGTGCAGACCCAGGGCGAAGCACATGGCCAACATCCGCCGCGGAGGCGGGGCGGACGATGCCGCGGCCAGCGTGCCGTTCGATTCCAACAACGGCAAGGCCATGGTGACCCCGGCGGCGCGGAGAAAACAACGGCGTGTGAGAGCTTTTGTCATTCAAACTGCCTTGTCGAATGTTTCGAGTTCGGGCTACTTATTTCGAAACGTCTCGCTTTGCACGATCGCATGCAGCAGCGTGCGGAAGCCGTACTGCTTAGCATTCGCCTCGGACACGATTGTATCCACAGCCCCGCGGTCTGCGAATTCCACGGCGTGGCCGGTCGCATACGCCAGCAGCTTTTCCGTGAACCCGCGTATGAACGATTCCGGCTGACGCAAGACGAGTCGCTTAAAGCCGTCGACGTCGTCGAATTTCGCGCCGTCGGCAAGTTCGTCGCCGGCGTCGACCTTCGGCCCCACGCCGACCACCGCCGAACCGCCGTGGCCTAGCGGGACCATCATCCGCTCTTTGCCACCCAGACTCACGTTCCGACGGTAGTTTTCGCGCCAGCCGCCGATTACGTCGAAGTTCTCCAGGGCGTTGCCGGGTGGGTCGATCTGGACATGGCAGGCGGCGCAACTTTCGATTTGCTTGTGCTTGGCCAGTTGCTCGCGCAGCGTGGTCGCTCCGCGGATGTCGGGTTCGATGGCCGGGATATCCTTCGGCGGCGGCGGAGCCGGCGTGCCGAGAATCCTGTCTAGCACCCACGCCCCGCGCACCACCGGACTCGTGTTCGTGCCGTTGGCCGTCACCTTCAAGACGGCGGCTTGCGTCATCACGCCGCCGCGGTGGCTATCGGCCGGCAGCGGCACTTTGCGAATGGTGTAACCTTTCACACCGGGAATGCCGTACAGCGTGGCCAGCCGTTCATTGAGCATCGACCAATCCGAATGCACGAACTCCAGTACGCTGCGGTCCTCTCGGAGAATTTCGTCGAAGAACCGGTGCGTCTCTTGCGGCAGCGACAATTCCAGCAATTCGTCGAACTCCGGATAAACTCTCGGGTCCGGCTTCGTGTCTGTGAGCTTCCGCAAGCTCAGCCATTGTCCGGTGAAATTCTCGGTGAAGGCCTGGGCCTTCGGATCGCGGAGCATACCTTCGACCTGTTGCCGGAGAACTTCCGTATTACCAAGTTCTCCTGCGGCGGCGACTGCGATCAGGGCGTCGTCGGGCAGCGTGCTCCACAGGAAGTAAGACAACCGCGCAGCGAGGTCGAAATCGTTAAGGCGACCCGGCGTCGTTGAGAGGTAAAGAAAATCGGGACTGCACAGCACGCCGGTCAGACCGACGCGCAAAGCAGCCTCGAACGTCCCTCCGTCGTCGAGCTTAGCCTGCACGAGGCCGAAGTACGGCGCGAGTTCGGCTTCCGTCACCGGCCGGCGGAAAGCCCGCGCGGCGAATTGGCGAAGGATCGTTTGCGCATCGTCGAAGGTCCCGGTGGCGAGGTCAACGCCGTTGAGCAACCGCATCGTGGCGGCCGGCGGCCACGATTCTACAAGCGGCCCGATCCGTTCGATCCATTGCACGGCGAAGCCCGGTCCTTCGTAGTCGGCCGGCGATTTCTCGTTCAACCTCGGCAGCCCGTAAGGAACGACTTGCAGCGATTCGAACTGATTCAAGAAGATGGGAATCTCCACTACCGTCGGCGTATCGGCGACGTCGAAGGCGCCAATGACGCGGGTGAACGCCCCCTGGATCGTTTGTCTCTGAGTAAATGCCAGCGCGGTCATGCCCGCGCCGTTTCGCACGGCCCGGGCCGAGATGCGAAACTTGTATACGCCTGGTTTCTTATCTCGCATGTCCGCTTCATAGAAAACCAGGTTGGATGCGTTGTAGGTTTGAAACACGACTTCGTCATCGCGAAGTTGGGCGAACTTGCCGAATCTCGGCACGTTCTTCAAGCCTCGAGTCGGCGGCAGCTTGCCGATCGCGGGCACATCAAGATGGACCGTCTTCGACTCGGGCTTCAGTCCCTTCATAAACGCTTGGTCGAGGGCCGCGTCGACCGCTTCGAGATAGCGTTCCAGCAGCGCGGTCGAAACGTCGAGCGCCAGGTCGACGTTGTCGAAGCCGCCGGCGACGCCGTCCTCGGGAAGCAGTTCGATGTCGACTTCGGCACCGAGCAGATCGCGCAGCGTGTTGGCGTACTCGACGCGGTTGAGTCGCCGCAGTCGAGCCCGACCCTCGGTCGCGGTCTTTTGTGCCGATCCGGCGAGCACACCTGGGCCGATCCAAGCGAGCACGGAGTCTCGTTCCGCGGCGGTCGGTTTCAGTTTACCGGCGGGCGGCATCGTCGCGTCTGCCAACCGTTCGTACACGTTCTTCCAACGCTCGCTGTTCTTCGCGAACGCGCCGTTATCCGTCAGATCCTGGGCAAGAGCAACGATGTCGAGTTCGCCCTTGGGCTTCGTGCCGCTGTGACACGAGACGCAATACGTCTTGAGCACGGCCGCGCCCGTAGCCGCTTTACTTTGGCCGTCGGTCGCCGAGGCTCGATCCGCCATGACGATCACCACGAGGAACGATAAGAACCTCAGGACGATCTTGCTGAAATCATCTCCTGCCATAACCAACGAAGCTCAAACCAGGCCGGGAACGGAAAACTCGACTCCGGCGACATTCTACATGGGGCTCTGATTGAAGGGCGATAAGAAAGCCTTCCTCACCGACCTTCAATCAAAGCCGGGCTGTGTGTCACGACCTTCCGGACTATTCTGCGCGAGTTCTCGCCATCATAGGCCAACCAACTTCGGCCCGGGGCGCGCTCAGCGACATTTGCCTGAATCGGGATTATTGCCCCGCCTTTTCACAACGTTCACGGCCAACTGTACGCAAGCCGCTCGTACCCTCTCCGTTGTTCTGTTTTGCAAATTCTGATTTTAGCGGAGACTTACGGTCACGGATTCATACCCGCTGCAGATCCGCCGTCGATTGGCCTCTGCTCACGCCCGGCGGGCCAGTTGCCGAGCGGATTCGCATCACGGCCGCTCGGGACCGGCCGGACTGCGCGGTAACCATTGCTACTGCTTGTCGACAGCGTGCTTGATCACCGCCTCGCGAAACGCTTTGACATGCGGCAACTCGCGGCGATGTTTGCGACGAAGGATGACGATACGTTCGTATCCAAATACCTTGGACAAATCGCGGAATGCCAACCCCTGCGCCGAGCGATAGGGCTTGCCCGACTTGGCGAGATACTTAGGACTGATCGAAACCACCGAGATGCCGAACAGCATTTGCACGTATTGCAGCAGCAGTTCTTTGGTACTGGCGGTAAAGGCCACGTGGAGATTCGGATGAAGACCGGCCTTACCAAACACCTCGTCGATCCGCTGTCGCGAATTCGTACCGGGACTTTGCATCACTAGCGGATAGCGGGCCAATTCTTGCGGTCGAATCCGGGCGGCTTGCAAAATCGGATGATTGGCCGGGCAGACGAGCGTGAACGGATACGACGTCACTCCGTCGGCGGCCAGCGATGCCGGATGCGAAGCCTCTAATTGCCCGATCACCGCGAGATCGACCTTCCCCTCTTCGAGCAGTTGTCGCGCCGCGTTCGACGGGCAATCCAACAGACTCAGTTCGACTTCCGGATGCTGCTCGCGATAGTGCCGAATCGGCTCGGGCAGTTCGTTGACGAGCATGCTGTTGGGGGCCGCGATGCGAAGTCGCAGCGGAATCGCTTGCGACCGCTCGCCGAATTGTTCGCGAATGGAGTCAAAGCCTTGCACGACCGGCACGGCCAGATCGACCAGCAATCGTCCCCGGTCGGTGAGTGTGACTTGGAGCCCTTGGACCTCGACCAGAGATGTGCCGAACTCGCGTTCTAAGCTACGTACTTGCTGCCAGACGGAGGGCGTCGTCAGCTTGAGGGCCGCCGCCGCCCCGGCAAAACCGTTGCTCCGCGATAGTTCGACGATCGCTCGTAATTGCTGTAGTCGCAGTTCTTTGAAGTAGTGCCGCTTGTTGCCCATGGGTTTCAACGGCTCCAGTATTGTGCGTTTCCTAATTCTGATTAGGAATATTGTGTTTCACCATATGTTGCCGGTCAAAGCCTATGCGACGATAATCAGAGTTTATTCACCTCTTGAAATCGAATCCTCAGCGTACGCCGTGCGTCGTCGAATTAGACCAGCCACCAAGATTGCTCAGACGTTGCGGCGCAACACGATGCGCTTCGCGCGTGCGATCGTCGTTACGACGGCAGGTTGCCTGGTACTTTCGAGCGACGCAGCTCCGACTCGAGCCGACGAGGCGTCGCTCGTTCGTCCGGCCGCCTACCTAGCCGCGTTACCCAAGCCCCGCTTTAAGGCCGGGCACACGCTTCCGCGATTAACTCGGTACGGCTGGGCCCTGCCGCTCGATGCGCGCAAGGAGTTGGCAGAGTCTTGGCACTATGCCTTGGAGTTCGGCACGGTTTCGGCCGGAGCGTGTTACGTCACCGATTCGGTCGTCGCTCGACTCGACGATCCGACGAGCGACGAATCGCAATTAGCCGCCTGGGCCTTGGCTGAGCCGAAGAAAGTCCCGCTGTCGGTCATCTGCACGCGCGAGCTGCCAACCGATAATCCGCCCGAGACTTGGACCCGCGACCCCCGAGGACGGCCGCTCGAAGCCCTGTCCCGATCGCCCGACGGCACCGAGTGGCACTCCGGCCGGGGAAAGCTTTTCAGTCCGGAATCGCCCGATTCCGTGTGGCGCGAGGCCGGCGAACTGCGTGCGGTCCCACTGCGAGCGCTCGTCGCGCGCGGGCTGCCGATTGCAATCGTCCTCAACGGCGGCGAGTACGGCCTGGGCGTTCCGGGCTTCGCACGATCATTTTGGGAGCAAGATCCACGCATCGTCGCCGCGAAAGGGACGCGCTCGTGGGCCGACTACATCTCCGAACGCAAAGGGCGTTACGAAAAGATCATCGCCGACGTCGTTCGGGCCGCCGTACCGCAGCGCGATCTGTACGTTTACTACACGGCGGGCGGCGGCACCCTGCGAAACAAGGGTCCGGGAAGCGACGATTGGGGTTACTCGTTCGATGCGATGCAGAGCGTCTCGGATCTGCCGTGCAATGAAATCTATTACCGCCATTTCAACGACGGCTTCCGCGGTCGGCTCGACCTATTGACGTTAGCGCTCAATGCGGCGGCTAAAGAAATCGCCGCCGGGCGACCACACTCATACAATTGGATCAGCGCCGGTTGGCCACGACGTACGCCGCAGCAAGACGCCGGCCCCGACGCCCCACCCGACGAAGCCGATCTCGATCGCTGGACCGGTTTTCTCACCTGCTACTTCATGGCCGGTATGCTCGGTTGCAATGCGGGATACTATGCTTATCCGCCCGAGGGCTTTGCGGCCTCGTTTCCGGCCGAGCAGCCGCCGCATTGGCTACGTCAGTTGACGGCAACCTCGTACGTGCAAGCGCGAATGTCGCACGTCGAAGACCTTTTGCGCGAGGGAGACCTGCTACCGGGGCCCTCGCGACACGCCCTCTCGAAGGATGACCCCGCTTACGAGTTTCCGACGGGTGACACCACGGCCCGCGTCCTGGTGCGGAAGTCGCGTCAACGGGCTGAGTGGCTGATCACAGCCTGGGCAGCCGATGGTCCCGATCGCGACGTCACGGTCGCCGTTCCCGAGTTGGGCGAGGTCACGATCCGTTGCACCAAGACGGCGACCGTGTGCCGCGCCGTGCTTGCCGAAAATCGCCCGCACTACGAATTCATTCCGGTTCAAACGCTAGAGAATCGCCGACGATGATGCGTTTATCTCGAATCCTACTTTTGTTTGCCGTCACAGGGTTTTTCGCAGCGCAAGCTCGCGCCTTTGACGCGACGACATTTGTCGCGAAGCATTGCCTTGACTGCCATGGGGCCGACGAGCAGAAGGCAGGAATGCGCCTCGATCAATTGAGTCAGAATTGGGCCGACCCCCAAGTCTTGGATCGTTGGGTGGCGCTCTTCGATCGCGTGGAGAAGCACGAGATGCCGCCGAAAGACGCTCCGCAGCCCGGCGACGCCGACCGGGCTGAATTTATCGCCGCAATACGAACCACGCTCAAACAGGCCGATCGACAACGGATTGCCAAGCAAGGTCGTACGGTGATACGCCGGATGAATCGCACGGAATACGAGCACACGCTACGCGACCTTTTGGCCTTGCCGTTATTACGAGTCAAGGAATTGCTGCCGGAAGACGGACAGGAGTTCGGCTTCGATAAGGTCGCCGGAGCCCTCGATATCTCGCCCGTCCAAATGACCAAATACTTGCAGACCGCTGATCTGGCGTTGCGGCAGGCGATCGTCCGAGAAACAAAGGCTCCCGAGACCAAGGTCTGGCGAGAAGCGGCGGTGAAACAAGATACCGTACGCTCGGCAATCGCCGTCCACAGCGTCGTGCCGCTCCGCGGTCGTGAACTGGCTCCCGGTTTGAAAACGCACATCGTCGGGAATCCCGAGAAGGACTACGGCAACACCTACCGCGCCGCAACGTTCCAAGGCGAAGCGGACTCAGTTGCACTACTTACCGGCGTGATTGGCGCACACCAACCCGAAGGCTTACAGATCGATCGCTTTAAACCGACGGTACCCGGATGGTATCGCGTGAAGTTTTCGACGTGGAGTCTACGTTGGGAACGGACGCGCGCCGTAGCTGCCGTCCGTGGACTTGTAAGAAACTACACGATCTTCGGTCCGCCCTATTTTAAGAACGAGACCGGCAAATGGGAGTTCACTCGACTGCCCGAAGAAAAACCGAGTGCGGGTCGCATGGAGAACGTCGAGTTCTACGGTGAAACCGAGTCGACTCATGTTATCCGCGCATCGCTCAAGGGCGAAGTGATCGGATTCTTCGACGCTCCATCACTCCGACCGAAGGTGCATGAATTTCGGGTCTGGTTGAATCCCGGCGAGCGGGTCTCATTTCATGCCATGACCTTGCCGGCATCGGGCTCGGCTAACAGCGGCCAGAGCGAAGGCGTCCGATCTTACGAGGGTCCCGGCGTGGCATTCGATTGGTTCGAAGTGGAAGGACCGCTCGTCGAGCAATGGCCTCCCGCGAGCCAACGACGTTTGTTCGGCGAAATCCCGATTAGCGCTTATCCACGACCGCTTGCGCCAGGCCTGCCGACCGTCGATCTCGGCAGCACGGTCGCGCTCACGAACGATCTCTGGAAAGGGGCGGGGCAGAACGTCGGCAACGAACGTTTGTTGAACCTCGCGGGAACGGCGACGACGCGCGTGAACTGCGCATCGCCCGGCAAGTATGAGATTGCCGTGACCGCGTTTGAAACTCGTGCCGGCGATGAGTCGTCCAAGATGCGATTGTCAGTCGACGGCAAGCCGCTGCCAAACGCCGCGTTTACGGTCGCCGCACTCCGCAACGCGCCCAAGACCTTTCGTGCAACCCTGCAACTTGAAAGCTCAGGACCCGTTGAGATCGGCGTCGAGTTTCTCAACGATTTCTTCGACGAACAGAACACCGACCCGGCTAGTCGCGACCGCAATCTTTACGTTGCCGGCGTCACGGTAACCGGCCTAAAAGCCGACGGTTCGACTTTGGATATCGCAGCCGATCGAAAAGACGCGCCCGATGTGCGCGAACTGCTGGCGCGGTTTGCCGATCGCGCCTTTCGACGCCCCGTCGAACGAGTCGAGATCGAGCCTTATGCGGTGATCGTCGAAACGCTACTGCAACAAGGGATGAGTTTTGAGGAGTCGATGCTGGCCGGGTATAAGGCCGTGCTTTGTTCGCCCGATTTCTTGTTCATCGGCCTGGAGGGTTCGAAGCAACCCGATTACGCGCTGGCCTCGCGGTTGTCGTACTTTCTGTGGAACTCGCTGCCCGATAATGCGTTGTTTGCTTTGGCACAAAGCGGCGAGTTGAAGCGGCCTGAAGTATTGCAGGCGCAGGTCGAGCGCATGTTGAGCGATCCGCGCAGCGACCGATTCGTCGAGCACTTTCTCGATGAATGGCTCGAAATGAAGAAGATCGACTTCACGACGCCCGACCCGCAACTCTATCCCGAGTTCGATCCTTGGCTCCGTGATTCGATGCTTGCCGAGACCCGGACCTATTTCCGCAAATTGCTTGCCGAGGACCGCGGCGTCGATCATCTCATCGCTTCCGATTTCGTCGTCATCAATCAGCGCTTGGCCGAGTTGTACGGCATCCGCGGCGTGAACGGGGCCGAGTTCCGCACGGTGCCGGTCCCGACCGGATCGCATCGCGGCGGCTTTCTCACGCAGGCGGCTGTGCTCAAGGTCACGGCGAACGGCACGGCCACTTCGCCCGTGCTACGCGGCGTCTGGGTCATCGAGCGACTGCTGGGTATTCCGCGTCAACCGCCGCCGCCGAACGTACCGGCCGTCGAACCCGATGCGACCGGCGCCGTGACGATCCGACAGATGATCGAACAGCATCGCGCCGATCCGGCCTGTGCTTCGTGCCACGCCAAGATGGATCCGCCGGGGATGGCGCTCGAAAGCTTCGACGTCATCGGGGGTTTCCGCGATCGCTATCGCCTTTCGGGCCAGCCGAAGCGAAT
>CAMCTH010000164.1 GCA_945877965.1 Planctomicrobium piriforme
ACTACGGCTATTCGTTTAGTCGGGAGGGCGAAGCTCCTGCTGAGCCGTTTGGTTTTCCAAGACGCGGCTCGGCGGGAGCCTCGCCCTCCCGTTGCGTACAAAGGACCGCGGGCTTGTCGTCGCTCAGTCAATCATTTCTCGGCTCCTATCGCTTGCTCGCGCCGATTCGCACCGGCCGCTATACGCAGGTTTGGGCCGCCATTGACGACTCGGCCGCCCGCTATGTGGCGTTGAAGCTGCTGTTACCCGAGTATCGCAGCAGTCGCGAGCAGTTGCGGATGATGCGGCACGAGCTCGACGTCGGCTTGCAGCTGCGCCATCCGCGCTGTCTCGGCGCGTTCGAAATGCGCGACTCGAAGCACGGCGCGCATCTGCTGATGGATTTGTTCCCCGGCGACAATCTGCGCGACGTGCTGAAGCGCCGCCGCGAAGACCTGATCCGCCAGTTCGCGTCGGTCGTCCGCCAGGCGGCCGAAGGGATCGCGCATCTCAACGCGATGGGCTACATCCATCTCGACATCAAGCCCGACAACTTCATGCTCAGCCCCGAAGGCGAAGTCCGGCTGATCGACTTCGCGCTGGCCCGCAAGATTCCAACTTCGTGGGAACGCTTCTTTTGGAAACAACGCCAGAAGACGATCCAAGGGACGCGGAGTTATTTGTCGCCCGAGCAAATCCTGCGCGAGCCGGTCGATCTGCAAACCGACGTCTACTCGTTCGGCTGCACGTTGTTTCATCTCGCCGCCGGCGTGCAGCCCTTCACGGCCGCCACGAGCGACGAGCTGCTGAAGAAGCATCTGACCGCCGCGCCGCCGAACTTGGCGCTCGAGTGCCCCGACGCCGAGCCCGAGTTCATCGACCTGGTCCGCCGGATGATGGGTAAAAACCAGCAAGAACGGCCGCGATCGGTGGGCGAAATGCTGCAACAACTGGCGACGATGCGGTTCTTCAAGTCGCAAGAACCGACAAACGAGCCGAATCCGGTCGCCGGTGGGCAAAATGCGGGTT
This sequence comes from Planctomicrobium piriforme, assembly GCA_945877965.1. Classification (GTDB taxonomy): domain Bacteria; phylum Planctomycetota; class Planctomycetia; order Pirellulales; family PNKZ01; genus CAMCTH01. The sequence goes on from CAMCTH010000164.1 coordinate 1,009, forward strand.
GAACGAACTCGCTAATCCGGTTAATTGTTGAGGATTGCGCCCTGCCCGATTCTCGAGGACTAGCCTGTGCCCGCGATCAACCGCCTGTCGTTTGAGAAGCCGATTTACGATTTGGAAGAACGGATCGCGCAGCTCGACGCCGCTCCTGAGAAGTCGTCCGACGCCGTCGAAGAGATTCGTCGGCTCCGTCGCGAGGCGGCCGAGATGAAGAAGAAAACCTTCTCATCGCTCATCCCGTGGCAGACGGTCGAAGTCTCGCGGCACCCCGATCGGCCGATGACCGGCGACTATCTCGACCTGGTCTTCGACGACTTCGTCGAACTCCACGGCGACCGCTCGTTCGGCGACGACCGCGCGATGCTCTCCGGCTTCGCCAAGCTGGGCGATCAAAAGGTAATGGTCGTCGGGCATCACAAAGGCAAGACCCTGAAAGAACGCCAAGCCTGCCACTTCGGCTGCGCTCATCCTGAAGGCTATCGCAAGGCGATGCTGCGGATGAAGCAAGCCGGCAAATACAAACTGCCGGTCGTCTGCTTCATCGACACGCCCGGCGCTTACCCGGGCATCGGAGCCGAAGAGCGCGGCCAGGCTTTGGTCATCGCCCAATCGATGTTCGAAATGTCGCGACTGCCGACGCCGATCGTCTGCGTCGTGATCGGCGAAGGGGGATCCGGCGGCGCGCTGGGGATCGGCGTCGGCGATCGCATCGCCATGCTCGAGCATGCCTACTACTCGGTCATCAGTCCCGAAGGTTGCGCCGGTATCTTGTGGAAGAGCCACACGTTCAAGGAAAAGGCGGCCCAGGCGCTGAAGTTCAGGTCGCAAGATCTGCTCCGGTTCAAAGTCATCGACGACATCATCGAAGAGCCGCTCGGGGGTGCGCATCGCGATCATCATCAGATGGCCGGCCGGTTGAAGATGTACCTGCAGAAGTCGATTCGCGAACTGTCGGCCTTGCCGACCGACAAACTGCTGGCAGCCCGCTACGACAAGTTCCGCCGGATGGGCGTCTTCTTCGAGAACGGCCAAGCGACCGGCTCGGCCGCCGACGCGGTGCTGGCCGACATGGCCGCAGCAGCCGCCGCGACCTGATCGAGCGACGCAATCGCTCCGACTCGTCGAGTTGAAGAAAGGCCGACTCGAGCGGCAAGGCAGGGTGCCGAACGGCAAGGCAGGGCGGTGCGACCGGGTTACAGGCCAGGGGGCTGACCGACGTCGCAGGCTACCGAACCGGTTGATTCCGACCAAGTCGGACCGGAACCCCTGTTTCGCCCCCCTGCCGAATCGCGACTTTCCGCCGACCAACTCGAACGCGCCGCGAAGAGTTTAGAACTCGAAAATCGCCGGCGAAACGATTTCGTTTTTGGGCCGGCAACACGGTACGATACGCCGCGTCGAGAGCCGACGACTCGATTGCAACGACGACGCGCGCTATCAGGCGATCGATTTCGAAGCCCGCCCGTCACGTCGAATCGAAGCCGATGAGAAGCCGTTTAGAGCCGGCCCCCGAAGCCTGCGAAGCAGGGCGGCAGGCCGAGGTTTCGAGCCCGTATCAGCTCCAAAACCGCCGCTCCCACAACGTCCGATAATGTCTCTTATGTTCGGTAGGAGTGCTATAAAATGCCGGGAATTACGCAGATTCGCAATCGGCCGACTTTCACCGGACGACCCTCGCCTGCCGCTTCGTCACCGCGACTGAATTGCACGCCGGCACTCGGCGTAGCCGGCGGCGCGGGCGTTCGTGGTGAAGCCCCATTCTTGGCTGAACGGAATGTCCAAGTCGTCGGAAAAAATTGCTACCGGATCCGACTTTCCCAAACGCTCTCGCTCAATCTTTTGCAGGCATTCGTCCCACCCTTGGCGATGAGCGTCAGCGTACATCTCATGACCGTCGCGAACCTCTTCATGATTGTCTTTGTGGATCAGGATGATCCGCAGCGGCACATGGTCGAGAACGGGCGGTCGGTACTCGGGCGGCGACGCCCCGTTTAGGCCGGGCACGGTCAGAACGCCGCCGCACAGGATCGCCAAACCAAACATCAGATCCGGCAGAGTCGATCGCATGGCATCGTCCTCTCACCAACACAGCGAGACAAGCAAACCGGAAACGATCGAGATGCGTTACCGATTCACCGGCGGCGGGTATTGGCCGTTTTGATAGTTGAACTGCGTCGGGAAGGCCGGCGGCGCTGCGTTGTTTTGCGGGTAGGGCGTGTAGTTCGTTTGCGAGGCGTCGAAGCCGGACGGCATCAGCGCGTTGGGAATGACGCCGTTCGGCACCGGCACGTTCGGCAACTGCGGGTGCTCGACGGTCTTCGTCGGATCGAGACCGCGATCGAGCTTTTCCAAGTACGGTTTAAGGAGTTCCGCGAGTTCCGGCGGCATGATCGGCTGAGCTTTATCCAGCATTTGAGCCAGGTAAGGTCCCGACTTCGACTTCAACACGGCAGCGCGCGAAGTCTCGGACAGCGTGACGGCGAAGAACGTAATGATCGTGCAGAACAGAGCCCCCTTGAGAACGCCGAAGAGGCCTCCCATTTGGCGATCGAACTCGCGGAGCTTGATCCGGTCTATGGTGCCCGAGATGACGCGGAACACCAACCAGACGGCCAGTGAGACCGCACAGTAGATGATGAGCATCGCCAGGTACTTGCTATAGCGCGGGTCGGCGTTGAGTTGCGGGGCCAACGCGTCAGCAAAGCGCAAGGCGGCGATGTAGCTCAGCGTCAATGAAGCGAGCGAAGCCAATTGCCAAGCAAACCCTTTGACGAAACCGAAGAAGGTAGCGCCGCCGAGGACGACGAGCATGACGATATCGTAGGCTTCCACGGCAGAGACCTTTCGGTGGTTGCGGAATGAGGACGCGGAGTATAGCCGGCGACGGGCAGGGGACGAAGATCAGTTGATGCTAGCATCGACGCTGCTCTTGGTCGTGCCGGCTGCGCGCGGTACAGTCCGCGCCGCGCGGCGACCTCACTTCACAGCAGTAACACCCGACGGTAGCTTTTGCCGACGGGAGCGAGGCGCGCCGCGCGACCGGCTGACTTTATCTTCATGGCCGATTTCAAAACGCACATCACCGTCAGCACGACGCTCGGCATCGGCTACGGCGCCGTCGCGTTCAGTCATTTCGGCGTTCCTGCGCCGACGTGCGTGCTGGCCGGCACGTTGTGCAGCGTCTCGGGCATGCTGCCCGACTTAGACAGCGACTCCGGCGTGCCGCTGCGCGAGAGCGTAGCGTTTGCGGCGGCCTGCGTGCCGATGTTGTTGCTCGAGCGTTTTCGGCATCTCGGTTGGACGAGCGAGACGATGGCGTTGGCCGGCGCGGGCATTTACCTAGCGATCCGATTCGGCGTCGGCAAGTTGCTGAAGAAGTTCACGGTCCATCGCGGCATGTTTCATAGCATTCCGGCGGCGGTGATTGCCGGTGAGGTGGCATTTCTCGTCTGCGTCTCGGGCGACATTTATATGCGCGCGTACAAAGCGTGCGCCGTCGTCGCGGGCTTCATGTCGCATCTCATCCTCGACGAGATCTGGAGCGTGAAGTTTGCCAGCGGTCGCTTTCAATTGAAGAGCTCATCCGGGACGGCGCTGAAGTTCTGGGGCGACGGCACGTGGTCCAACTTCGTGGCCTACGGGCAAATGTTGGCGATCGGCGTCATCGTACTCAACGATCCGATTTGGTCGACTGTCTCGCCTGAGGGAGAGGAACTGCATACGATCGCGTCGCGGATTTATGAGCAGTTCGGCAAGCGTGCGCCGGACCTGCTAACGAACCCGCTATTGCCGCGCGGCACCGGGACGGCCGGCCGCGAACAACCGCCCGCAACGACGCAGTACGCCCAACAACCGCAGCAGCAGCAATACGCCGCGCCGCAGCAGCCATACGCGACGCAACCGAACAGCAATCTCCAGTACGACAACTCGGCCTACAACCACCAAGGCTACGGACAGCCGCAATTCACGAATCCGCAGTACGCGAATCCAGCGCCGAGCGGGTACGTCAACAACTCGGCGTATTCCAATCCGTACGGATCACAGTATTCCAACTCGACGGGGTATTCCAACTCCGCGACGGCGCCGTACTCGTCGTCTTACCCGAGCAACGCACCGCCGACTTATCCGGCGCCTGCGCCGTATCCGCAGCCGAGTTATCCAAGCAACGCGCCGAATCAAAACTACGGCACGCCGTCGAACCCGGCTTATCCGAGTTCGGTCCCCTACCCTTCGCTCCCGTACCCGAACGCGGCCGCCAACTCGCAGCCGCCGACGTATCTGCCGCCGCCGACCTCGCCGCAGCGCTATTGATCGCCGATTGATCGGCGAAAATCAAAACAGCTTGCGACTATCGAGCAGCAGCGTAACGGGGCCGTCGTTCACCAGGGCGACCGCCATGTTCTCGCGGAAGCGGCCCGTCTCGACCGGGACGCCGAGCTTGCGAACTTCGGCGACGAACGATTCATAGAGGGCGACGGCCGTCTCGGGAGTTGCGGCGTCGCTGAAGCCGGGACGTCGACCGCTGCGGCAATCGCCGAGCAGCGTGAACTGACTGACGACGAGCATCGCCCCGCCGACGTCGAGCAGGCTGCGGTTCATTTTGCCCGCGTCGTCTTCGAAGATGCGCAGGCCGACGATTTTTTCGGCCAGATAGTTCGCATCGGTCGCGACGTCGCCGCCGGCCACGCCGAGCAGCACGAGCAGCCCCTGCTCGATCCGGCCGACGACTTCGCCCGCGATCGTTACCGAGGCTTGGGTCACGCGTTGAACGCAGGCACGCATCGTTACGGTTTCGGTTAGAATTTCGGGGCCGGCACGACGGCGAAGGCGATCGCGTCAACCGTAGCCGAGCTTCCGTCTCGTCGCAAGCGCGGAGCGGCTCAGTTTTGGTCCTTGTCGTTCCTTAAAGTCGCGACGATACTAGCCCGACGCATCGAATCGAGTTCCGAGCCGCGGCTCGGTGGGATCCGTTTATGTCCGCCGCCACGTTGTTGCTGATTTACTGTCCCGCGGTCGCGGCCGCCTCGATTATCGGCGGTTTCATTCCGCATTGGATCCGCCTGACGCACACGCGACTGCAAACCGCGCTCAGCTTCGTCGCCGGGGCGATGCTTGGCGTCGGGTTGTTGCACCTGGTGCCGCACGCGTTCTTCTTGCTCGGCTCGATCGACGCGACGATGGGCTACACGCTCGCCGGCTTCTTGGCGATGTTCTTCATCGAGCGGGTGTTTCACTTTCATCATCATGGCGCCCCGGAAGACGCCGAGTCGGGCGAGCCGCAAGGCCCTGACCATGAATGTGCCCACGGTCATCATCAACACGATCACGGCCACACCCACACGGCGACGCACTCGCACGATCACGAACATTCGCATGCGCCGACGGGACCGCAATCGAGTAAACAAAAGGTCTCCTGGGCGGCGGCCTTGCTCGGGCTCACGCTGCACAGCTTGCTCGACGGCTTGGCGCTCGCCGCCGGAGTGAACGGCGAACTGGCCGAACATCCTCATCGGGTTTGGGCCGGGCTCGCCGTGTTTCTCGTCGTCGTGCTGCACAAGCCGTTCGACTCGCTGACGCTCGGCACGCTGCTGGCCGTCGGCAAGCATAGCGAGACGTTGCGGCACGCGGTCAACTTCGGTTATGCCTGCGCGGTGCCGGTGGGGGCCCTGCTCTTTCAGGCGGGGTTGTTGTCGTTCGGCGGCGATGTCGACAACCGCTGGATCGGCGGCGTGTTGGCCGTCGCGGCCGGCATGTTCTTGTGCATCGCAACGAGCGATTTGTTGCCGGAGTTGCAGTTTCATACGCACGATCGGGGCAAACTTTCGTTTGCGTTGTTGGCGGGTTTAGCGTTGTCGTGGGGAATCGTGTTTCTGGAAGCGACGGGGCACGATCATCATGCGCCCGAGGGCAAGCCTGCCGTGCCGACACGCGTCGAGCCGAACGAGTAGTCGACGCTCGTAGCATTGCTGCCGGCTCGCGACGGCTCACCCTGCTCGTCGATCAACCAGCTACTTGGTTCGAGGACGGTCGAATTCCCTGCTTCTGCGGGAATAGCTGGCGCAATCGGCATTCTTTCTGGTTGGGCATCCGACTTGCTCTTTGGTGCTTTATCGAGCAATGCTCATCGCCAACTGTCCCACGCATTGAGAAGCCCCATGAACGACTACTTGCGAACGACCCGACTCCTCCGCTCGGCAATCCTCGGTTGCCTCTGCAGCGGCATCGCCTTATTCGGCAGCGCGACGATCTTGTCCGCCCAAGCTCCGCAACAACCGACTGGCGAACGGAAACCGAGGGTCGTCGATCCGGCCGACAACGACGTACAACTGACGACGCCGGCTGTGGTCCCCTCCCCTGCCCCGAGTGCGACGCCGTCGCCGACCGTTCCCATTCCCGTTCCAACGGGGACGGGAACGACCACTACGACGACGCAAAAGACGATCGCCGTGCCGCCGGCCGAAATCAAGCCGACCGTGCCGGGCGTCGAACCGACGAACAAAGAACTAACGCCGCAGCCGACGAAGATCACCGTCAAAGAGACGCAGCCCGCCGCCGGAGTTCCGGCCGCCGCACCCGACGGCAAACCGGTTCTCTCGGCCCCCGCGCCGGCGCCGGAGACGCTCGTCTACGCTCCCAAGGATCGCTACTACATGATGATCTTCGGCAGCGAGTCGGTGCCGCGTCGCGCGCGCTTCACGCACACCTGGATGACGATCGTTAAAGCGACGCCGAAGCCGGGCAAGACCGACGCCTACGACGTGCTGGCCCATACGATCTCGTGGATGCCGCGCTCGCTTGATATTCGCGTGCTTGCGTTCCGCCCCGAGTGCGGCGTGAACCTGACGCTACAGCAAACGCTCGACTATGTTCGCTGCCAAGGCGAATGCGTAGCGATGTGGGGTCCGTACGAATTGAATCCGACGGTCGCCGTCGACGTTTACAACCGCTCGGTGAAGCAGATCGCACGACTCAACAGCGGCCGGGTGTTGTACAAAGCCCGCGATCCCGACACCTACCCGCAAATGTCCTACGTCAGCAATTGCATCCATGCCGTGACTGACTTGGACGGCATCGGACGACGCTCGATGATGTACGACGAGACGCGTTACTTCGGCATCGCGGCGAGCTCGAATCTAGCGCGAATCATGGCCGGCGCCGACCGACTCGATACCTCGCTCACGCACGACTGGCTGATCGAAGCGCTCGACATCCAGCGCTATCGCATGTCGCGACGTCTCCTGCCGAAACCGAAGCCGGTGCCGCAACCGGTGACGGCCCAACAAGAGGCGGCGTGCGAATCGCTGAAAGTCGCGCCGCTGGTGACGGCCGACTAATCCAAGCCGCGTTCGGTGCGGATGCGTTTCACCTCGGCCATCACTTCGTTGATGATTCCGAGGTTGGCGTAGATGTTGTTGGCCATCACGTAGAAGCCGTAGCCGATGAGCGCCAGCCCAATCAGCGAGCCGGCGAGATGCACGTCGGCCCAAGTTAAATTGGCGCCGGTCAGTTGTTGCAGCGGCGGCGGCGACATCGCTGAGGCGGGATCGGCCGCGCCTCCCAAGGCGGTCATCGTCACGATCGTCAGCATGCCGACGACGGCGAGCGGAAACGTTTGCCGCTTCAAGCGATTGCTGCGCGCTACGAACGACGGATCAAGCCGATAGGTTTCCGAGACCTCTTTGCACCAACGGCTTGTGCCGATGAAGTACGTAACGACGACGCT
>CAMCTH010000165.1 GCA_945877965.1 Planctomicrobium piriforme
GTGATCGTGATCGCCGGCGGGCCCGACGGCAAAGGGACCGCAGCGTATCGCACGTCCAACGGCAAGCCGGCTTGGTACGGCGGCCTCGGCAATCATAGCTACACCTCAGCGCAGCGAGCGAAGTTCGACGGCGTCGACGTCCTGCTCGCAGCGCACGAAGTCGGCCTCGAAGCCCTCAACCCGACCGACGGCAAGACCGTCTGGAGTCACACCTGGGACATGGGCGAAGCGTTCCGCATCGTGCAGCCGTACGTCTTCGGCGACGGTCGCGTGCTGCTGCCGAGCGGTTACGGCTTCGGCTCCCGCCTGCTGAACGTGCGTCACACCGCCGAGGCCAGCGCCTGGCAAGCCGACGAAGTTTGGACCAGCAAAAAATTCAATCCGTACTACAACGACTTCGTCGTCCACAACAATTACGCCTACGGCTTCGACGGCAACATTTTTTGTTGCATTAACCTCGCCGACGGCGAACGTCCCTGGAAGAAAGGGCGTTACGGTTACGGCCAAGTGTTGTTGCTCGCCGACCAAGGGTTACTGCTCGTCCTCGGTGATGAAGGACAGGCGGTCCTCGTCGAAGCGAAGCCCGACGCCCTGAACGAAGTCGCCCGCTTTCAAGCCCTCGAAGGGAAGACGTGGAATCACCCGGTCGTGACGCGCGGCAAGCTGCTGGTGCGCAATGCCGAAGAGGCGGCGTGCTACGAATTGAGGCTCGCCCCATGACCCGCCGCGGCAACCGAGACGACGACGATTTCGAGGACGAAGCAGACGAATCGTGGGACGCCGACGACGATACGGGCGATGATGACTCCGACGACGACTCGGACGACACGATCCCCTGTCCCTACTGCGGCCGCCAGATCTACGAAGACGCCGTCCGCTGCCCGCGGTGCGAACGCTATCTGAGCGACGAAGACCGCAGCACGACGTCGAAACCGCGGTGGGTCATCGTCACGGCCATTATCGTCCTCGCCGCCGTGGCGTTCGCCTATCTCTTTTGATCGTCGCTTCCTATCGCCCGTCGGTCGGCATCGCTAAAATACAACCCGTTGCCGCCCCTCAACGTCGTTGCGAGCCCGTCCCCATGACCGACAACTACGATAATCCGCTCATTGCCCGTTACGCCTCCGAAGAGATGTGCCGTCTCTGGGGTCCGGAGCGGAAGTTTCGGACCTGGCGCAAACTTTGGGTCGCGCTCGCCGAGGCCGAGGCCGAGTTGGGCCTGTCGGTCACGCCCGAACAGATCGCCGAGTTGAAGGCGCACACCGACGACGTCGACTTCGCCGCCGCCGAGCGTTACGAGCGCAAACTCCGTCACGACGTGATGGCCCATGTGCATGCCTACGGCGATCAATGCCCGTCGGCACGCGGCATCATTCACCTCGGCGCGACGAGCTGCTACGTCACCGACAACACCGATCTGCTATTGCTGCGCGAAGGCCTGACGCTACTCCGCAATCGTTTGGTCTCCGTCATCGATCGCTTGGCCACCTGGGCCGCCGAAACGCGGGCCCTCGCCTGTCTTGGCTTCACGCACTTTCAGCCGGCCCAACCGACGACCGTCGGCAAGCGCGCGTGCTTGTGGATCTACGATCTCGTGCAGGACCTCGAAGAGATCGAGTTCCGCCTGGCGAACATCAAGGCCCGCGGCGTGAAGGGGACGACCGGCACACAAGCGAGCTTCCTCGAACTCTTCCACGGCGACCAAGCGAAGGTCCGGCAACTCGACGAGCTCGTCAGTCGCAAGATGGGTTTCGACTCGGCCTACGCCGTCACCGGTCAGACGTACTCCCGCAAGGTCGATTCCGCGCTGCTCGCCACCCTCTCGGGCATCGCGCAGAGCGCATCGAAGGCCGCGACCGATCTCCGTTTGTTGCAACACCTCAAGGAGGTCGAAGAGCCGTTCGAGGTCGAACAGATCGGCTCGTCGGCGATGGCGTACAAACGGAACCCGATGCGCTCCGAGCGGATCTGCGGCCTAGCACGCTTCGTGATGAGCCTGGAGCAAAGCGCCGCCGCGACCGCCGCAACTCAGTGGCTCGAACGAACGCTCGACGACAGCGCGAACCGTCGCCTGACGTTGCCGCAGGCGTTCTTGGCCGTCGATGCGATGTTGATTCTGTATCAGAACATCGCCTCGGGCTTGGTCGTCTATCCGCAGGTGATCGCTCGCCATCTGCGCGACGAACTGCCGTTCATGGCGACCGAGACGATCCTGATGGCGGCCGTCGAACGAGGCGGCGGCGACCGGCAGACGTTGCACGAAAAGATTCGTCAGCACAGCCAGGCGGCCGCCCTCGTCGTCAAGCAACACGGCGGTGAAAACGACCTGCTCGAACGACTCAGGCACGATGCCGCCTTCAACTCGGTCGACTTCAGCGAGGCGTTGAAGCCGGAAAAATACGTCGGCCGCGCCCCGCAGCAAGTCGACGAGTTCCTGGCCGAGATCGTCGCCCCGATCCGCAGCCGCCACGCGCAAACCCTGTCGCAACAACGTGAAACGGCGTTGAAGGTGTAAGAGTCGACTGGCGTTTCGCGGCATAAACTTTGCTTTTCCGCTCGATCGCGGTCGATTAAGATACGAGCGTCCCGCCTGCCCCTGCCTGTCGGTCCCTCCGCACCCCACCGCGAACCGCCCATGGCTGCCTCACGCTCGGCTCGTTGTCTCGGCCCCGTCACGCGTCGGACCGCCCTCAAGTTCGGCCTGCCGACGCTCGGTGCCTTCGGCGGTTTCGGACTCGGCGATTTGTTTCGTTTGCGCGACGCAGCCGCCGCAACGTCGCAGCCCGCGAAAGCAAAATCGACGGGCGACAAATCCGATCACTCGGTCATCTTCGTCTGGTTGCCCGGCGGGCCGCCGCACATGGAGATGTATGACCTCAAGCCCGACGCGCCGCTCGAAAACCGCGGCGAGTTCTCGCCGATCAACACGAACGTCCCCGGGATCGACGTCGGTGAACTCTTGCCGCTGCACGCGAAGTGCGCCGATCGCTTCACGCTGATCCGCTCCGTCGCGCACAAGTTCGCCGATCACGGCGGCGGGCACAAGCGATTCATGATGGCCCGCGATCCGGCCGAGCCGACCGGCTTCGTCAACGACTTCCCCGCCGTCCCGTCGCAGATCGCTAAGGCGGTCGAAGGCCGACGTCGCGGCGTGCCGAACTACGTCTTCGGCACCGACGGCGGCCGGCAAGGAATCGACACCTTCTCGTTCGGCAGTTCGTATCTCGGCACCGGCACGCACCCGTTCACCTTCGGCGGCGATCCGAGTCGCGACGATTTCAAAGTCGGCAACTTGGATGTGCGCCCGGACTTAGTCGATCGACTCGACGGTCGCGTCAACTTGCTGGCTCAACTCGATCAGTGGAAACGAATCGCCGGCGAGGGCGGCGGTTACGAAGCGGTCGACGAGTTCAATCGTCGGGCACTTGATCTGGTCCTCAGCGACAAAGCCCGCAAGGCGTTCGATTTGAAACAAGAGCCGCAGGCGGTTCGCGAACGTTACGGCATACACGCCTACGGACAACGAGCCCTCATGGCCCGGCGACTCGTCGAGGCCGGCGTCACGTTCGTGACGATGCTGATGGAGAACCCGAACTTGCCGGGCGGCAATCCGAAGTACGTCAGCTACAACTGGGACTCGCACGCCGTGAACTGCCACTTGTTCGACGACGCGAAGGTGCGGTTCCCGCTCTACGATCAAGCGGTGACGGCACTCGTCGAAGACCTGTATGCCCGCGGCCTCGATCGCCGCGTGCTGCTCGTCGTGACGGGCGAGTTCGGCCGCACGCCGCGCGTGAGCTATAGCGTCGGCACGCAAACCGGCGTCATGCAGCCGGGCCGCGATCATTGGCCGAACGCGATGTCGATGCTCGTCAGCGGCGGCGGGATGCGGACCGGCCAAGTCGTCGGCGCAACGAACGCGAAGGGGGAGTTCCCCAAGCATCGCCCGCTAACGCCGAACGATCTCTGGGCGACGGTGCTGCATCACCTGGGGATCAATCCGGAACACAGCTTCCCGGACCACGCAGGCCGCCCGATGCCAATCCTGCCGTACGGCGAAGCGATCCGCGAGCTGCTGCCGACGACCTAACGCATTTAACGTCAGATCAGATCTTGCGGCCGTGTACCGCGGCGGGCTTTCGTGCAATCGCTGCAGATGCCGTTGATGATGAGGCGGTGGCCCGTGACCCGGAACTGATGCTCGCGGCCGACCGCTTCGCGGATCCCCTTCATCTCGTCGCTCGAGAACTCGATCAGCTTGTCGCACTTCGTGCAGTGCAGGTGATCGTGCTGCGGGTAACCGTAGTCGTGTTCGTACACGCTGCGGCCGCCGAGCGTCATCTTCCGCAACAGGCCGGCCTCGACCAACTCGGTGAGCGTCCGATAGACCGTCGGGCGGCTGACCTTTTTGGGGCCGACCAATTCGCGGAGCTGAGCCAACAGGTCGTCGGCGTCGAAGTGTTCGTGCCGAGCAAAGACTTGCTCGACGATGATCTTCCGCTGCTGCGTGACCCGCTTGCCGCGGCTTTGCAGATACTCTTCCAGCCGTTCGACGGGCTTCAGAGCGACTTCGACGGTACCGAGCGAAAAATCACGGCTCATAGCGGCGCATAGAAAAAGGGAGACGGAAACCCCGACTCCCTTATTCTAGCTGATGCGGTCCAGTGTGGCGAATCCCCGGCAAAGTCGGGCAATCTGGCACTTCAAACCGTCCGTGTTCGTCGCTCGGCGTTCGCTACGCGATCTCGTCGAGCAGCGCACTCAGGGCCGAGTCGAGCTTGTGCTCGGTCTCGTAGGTGCCGTCGGCAATCGCCTGGCGAATCGAGTTGATCCGATCCTGGCGGACGTCGGGCAGCGAGCGAACTTGGTCGACGTAGGTCGCTTCCGACGACAAGCTCAGCTCGTCTTGCGGCTGCGCGCTCTGAGTCGATTGCGGTCCATCGACGCGACGATTATTGTGCGGGGCCGACACCGATTGCGCTCCGTGAACTCCGCTCGGTCCGTAAATCTGCATGGCATTCTCTCCCGAAAATTGGTTCCGTTCACGCCGAACGGCAATGAACGAAACTAGCGATGTGTATGGTTGGTGAAATGACGGTCGCCGACGAAGTTCGAGACGTTCCGCGAAACGCGGACCGAGGCTCGTTGTGAGCGACTGATTAGGTGATGGTCAAACGGACAATTCTCTTGGACAACCCGTTGTTTCGACTTGGCGTCGCTCGTCGATCCGTCTCGCGTAGAGACGACTCGTGAGCAGACTTTGTCGGCGCCGCACTGGGTGTCACGTCCGTTCGACCGGCAGGCGCGAAAGTTCTTGCTGCCCGTATTCATCGACCGACTCGCGTGACTGGTGGACGATTTCTGTTTCGTAGTGTGTGGTAACGGTCCGGTGTAGCTTGTCGAACGGAACGAATCTGTCGAACGTCGCTGCCGTACCGCAGGCGAGCTTCGCTTCGTCGTTACGACTCGCGTTACCCCTCACATGCGTTACGCACCGATTCGGCCGGCGGTTCGGATCGTGCGACAAATTCCATGCCGTCGCGATCCGGTTGCGCCAGGTCTCATCGATTCTACCGTTTCGGCGCGGTGGAGGATAAGCCGATCGGTCCGGCGCGGCAAGATCGAACGCCGACGTTGCCGGCAACGCCGCAACGCTTTCGTCGCCGGCACGACGAGAGGCCCGCAGAATCGGACCATTTAATAGATTTCCCTCGCCATGCCGCGGACCGTATTCTGGCGTCTAGTAGGGAACGCCCTCCGTGGCGTTCCGTCCGTTACGGCGGGCCGCGGAACGCCACGGAGGGCGTTCCCTACAGATTCCTTTAACTGCTAGCAATGCCTCATCTCGCGAGGAGTTATTCGTCATGGCCGAAACGGTTCGCGTCGCCGTCGTCACTCAAGCCGGCGGGGCTCATTTGTCGTCGTACTTCGGATCGTTGGCCGCCATCGACGAAGCGCCGCGCGTCGCCGTGTGCGATCCCGACGGCGCGTGCGAGGCCGAGGCCCGCAAGCTGCTGGGCGACAAGTTCGCCGGCTTCTATCGAAGCGAAGACGAACTGCATCGCGAGTTCGATCCAGAGTTGGCGATCGTCACGATGGAGCCGCGGCACACGCCGCCGGTCGTCGATCGTCTGCTCGACGCCGGCTGCCACATCGTTTGCGAGAAGCCGGGCTGCACAAAGGCGGAGGATTTCGCGCCGCTCGTCCGCAAGGCCGAGATGAAGCACAAACACCTGATGCTCGCGCTCGCGAATCGTCCGTACCCGGCGGTGCAAGAAGCTCGGCGACTGATTCGCCGCGGCATCTTCGGTAAGCTCTACGGTCTGAACCTCTACATCGTCGCCGATCAAGCGCGGCTCACCGATCCGGCTTATCACAAGAGTTGGCCTGCGCAAAAGGCGCGCGCCGGCGGCGGTTATTTGGCGTGGCTCGGCATCCACTGGCTCGACCTCGCGACGTACATCACCGGACTCAAGGCCGAGGCGGTCACCGGGTTCATCGACAACGTCGGCGGGCAGCCGCTCGACGTCGAAGACTCGGCCGCCGTCGCGATTCGCTATTCGGATCGAGTCCTCGGTTCGATTCAGGCCGGCTATTATCTCGATCGCAAACATTGCGACAACGTGGCGAAGTACCAGTCCTATCTGCAAATCTGGGGCGAGCACGGCTGGCTGCGGCTGCAGATGATCGAAGACGAGCCGCTGCGTTGGTACAGCAGTCAAGAGTCGGGCCCCGTCGGCGTGAAGGAGTTCGCGTACCCCAAGGGAGGCCGGAGCTACACGCCGTTCATCCGTCAGGCCGTGCGGGCCGCGGGCGGTCTGGAGCCTGCGCCGATCACGGGCGCCGAAGGTCTGACCGTGCTGCGAACGATTTTCGGCATGTACCAAGCGGCCGAAACCGGCATGACGCAGAAGTTGGTCTAAGCCGGCGGACATCGGATCGGCCCCTCCTTGCGGCGGTTGAAAATCCACGGCCTGCGAAACTTTCCGCCCGCGGGAAGGTTTAAGGCTGCAGACTCACGTCCGTATCGCTTTGCCCGATCACATCCTGTCTGGAGACCGACGCCATGCTTCGCCGCTCGTTGCGTACCCTGTCGACCGCCCTGACGTTGGCGGCCCTGTCGCCCACGCCGTGGGCCGTCGCGCTGTTTGCCGCCGATGAACCGGCCGCCCCGCGCCAAGAACACGCCGCCTTGTTCAAGAGCTTGGACAAAGACGGCAACGGCTCCGTGGAACTCAGCGAAGTTCCCGAAGACCAACGCCGCCTGCTCGAACGACTGATCGGCAACCACGACAAGAACAACGACGGCAAGCTGACCGTCGACGAACTGAGCGCCGGCCTGAACGAACAGCGGGCCCGTGGCGAGGCCCCGCGCGGCGAGGCCGGTCCCGGTCGTCCGGGGATTGGTGGCGGCGCTGCCGGACAGTTCAGCGGCGAAGAGATCTTCAAACGGCTCGACGCCGACGGCGACGGCAAAGTAAAGCCCGACGACGTGCCGGAAGAACGCCGCGAAGGGTTCCGCCGGATGCTCGAACGGGTCGACGAAAACAAAGACGGCTCCGCCTCGCTCGAAGAATTCCGCAAAGGCTTTGCCGCGGCGCAAGCCGTACGTCCTGAGCCGGGCCGTCCTCAACCGGGCCAACCCGCCGGCGCACCGCAACCGTTCGGCGACGCCCTGCTCTTCCGCTCGGTCGACACCGACGGCAACGGCACGCTTTCGAAAGAAGAACTCGCGAAGGCCGGTGAAACGTTGGCGAAGCTCGACAAGAACGCCGACGGCAACGTCTCGCGCGATGAAATCTTGCCGCCGCGACCCGAAGGCTCCCGTCCCGGGCAGCCGCAAGCCGGTCAACCGGAACGTCCGAACCCGAGCCAGATGCTCGGCTACATGATGCGCCAAGACGCCAACGGCGACGGCGCGATCAGCAAGGACGAAGCCGGCGATCGGCTCCGTGAGAACTTCGACCGCATCGACGGCAACGGCGACGGCAAACTCACCGAGCCCGAGCTGAAGCAGATGATCGAGAAAATGGCAGCGGCAGGCATCGCGCCGAGCCGCCGTCCCGAAGGGGCTCCGAATCCGAATCCGAACCCGGCACGTCGTCCGGAAGAACGCAAACCGGAAGGGGACCGCAAGCCCGAAGGGGATCGCCGACCCGATGCGAAGCCGGAAGGGGAACGTCGCCCCGACGCCAAGCCCGACGGCGAACGCAAGCCGGAAGCCCGTCGTCCCGATGGAGACAAGCCGGCCGGTGATCGTCGTCCCGATGCCAAGCCGGAAGGCGATCGCAAGCCCGACGCGCGTCGTCCCGATGCTAAGCCGGAAGGCGAACGTCGGCCCGACGCCAAGCCCGACGCGCCGAAGCCCGACGCCCGTCGCCCCGAAGGAGATCGCAAGCCGGAAGCTGATCGTCGGCCCGATGCCAAACCGGATGCGAAGCAACCCGAAGGCGATCGTCGTCCCGATGTGAAGCCGGAAGCGCCGAAGCCTGAGGTCCGTCGTACCGAAGACAAGAAGCCGGATGCGCCGAAACCCGAAGTGAAGAAGGACGACGTAAAGAAGGACGACGTAAAGAAGGACGACGGCGCGCCGAAGAAGGAATGACGTAAGTTCGCCAAAATCGGTCGAGATCGTGACTTTCCGCACGAATCGGCCTGAAAAGCAGCCTCGGCCTCGCAGCGCAACCCGCTGCGAGGCCTGCTTTTT